>SBBF01000103.1 GCA_005240075.1 Nitrospira sp. | reverse complement strand
CTCTGGCGGATGAAGTCCCCAGAGGTTTATCAAATATCCGCCATGTTTTGGCAACTGGTGTTTACGGTCTTGGAAGGAAAAACTGAGGCATTATAGAATAATCAGAACTCTATGATTAATTTTCATGAAGGAAGTATGGATGAACCAGCGGGGGTTTTCAAGATGGGACTATTTTAAGCCCCCCTGTTGACATTATATTGCTGACTGGACTAGGGTTCCCCTCATCATGAATTTATCCAGCCGTCTTTTATCCTACTGCCGGCGCAAAACCCGCACAGTCTTTGTTGGCCAGATGGGTGTGGGGGGACATCATCCCATCCGCTGTCAATCAATGACCACCAACGATACCAAGAACACCAAGGCCGTAATTCAGGAAATAGAAGGACTGGTTGAAGCGGGATGCGAGATTGTCCGGGTGACGGTTCCCACGCAGGCCGACTGCGACAACCTTCCCAATATCCGATCCGAACTCAAAAAAAGAGGACTTAAAGTTCCTCTCGTGGCCGACATTCATTTTACTCCATCCATTGCCCTCAAAGCGGTCGAATATGTCGAGAAGATTCGGATCAATCCGGGCAATTTTGTCGACAAAAAACTTTTCAAAACTTTTGAATATACCGATGCCCAATACAACGAGGAATTGGAGCGCCTGCGCGAAAAATTTTTGCCGCTCGTTTTGAAATGCAAGGAATATGGGATTGCCATGCGGATTGGAACCAATCATGGCTCTCTCTCCGACCGGATCATGAACCGTTTTGGCGACACGCCGCAGGGGATGGTGGAATCGGCGCTGGAGTTTGCCCGGATTTGTGAAGATCAGGGGTATCGGGATCTGATTTTTTCTATGAAAGCTTCCAATGTGCAGGTGATGACCGCCGCTTATCGATTGCTGGCTCAAAAAATGGCGGAGGACAACCGCGATTACCCTTTTCATTTGGGAGTAACGGAAGCGGGAGCGGGGGCTGAAGGGAGAATCAAATCAGCGATCGGTATTGGAAGTTTATTGGAAGATGGCATCGGTGATACCGTTCGGGTTTCGTTGACGGAAGATGCCCTTCATGAAGTGCCGGTGGTGTACCAATTAATTCAAAAATATAATTTGTTGAACGCCATGGACACGGGTAGGGGGGAGGTTTCCTCGCCCAAAATTAATGGATGCGGCTACTATTGTCGCCGCAAAACCAGACGGATCATGGTTGGCCCGATGGCTCATGGCGAAAACGAGCCAATTCGTGTCTGGGTTCAAGTTCCTTCAAGTCGGATGGAGGAGTTTAAAAAAGAATACGAAATCTATCGCCAATCACCGCAAGGGAAAAACGCCCCGCTGGAAGGGGTGGAAATCATCGATGGGGATTCAAGTCAAATGGTCCCCTTTCTGGGGGACATTCCGGTTCTGTTTCAAACCGAAAATCCGCTCTTGTCGGTTTCTTCCTCAAAACCGGTTTATGCTTATCGCTGTTTGGCAGAAAAGTTGGAGAGCCAGTCTTCCCTCGATCCCATCATGCTCCGTTATGTTCCGGGGGAGTTCGATGATTTTCTTTTGAGTCCTTCCGTCATTTTGGGAAGCCTGTTGCTGGATGGTTTGGGGGATGCCATCTGTCTTCCCCTGAAATCTTCGCTTTCCGAAACCGTCGGACTTGCCTATAATATCCTTCAAGGGGCTCGTCTCAGGATTTCCAAGACGGAGTATATTTCTTGTCCTTCCTGCGGGCGCACCCAGTTTGATCTTCAAACGACAACCGATAAAATCCGTCGTGAGACTTCCCATTTGAAGGGGGTCAAGATCGCTGTTATGGGGTGCATTGTCAATGGGCCAGGGGAGATGGCCGATGCGGATTTTGGTTATGTGGGAACCGGCCCCAAAAGGGTGAGCCTCTATGTCGGCAAAGAATGTGTTGAAAGAAATATTCCCGAAGAAGCAGCGTTGGACAGGCTTGTTGAACTCATCAAAACGCACGACAAGTGGGTGGATGCGGCGTGATGTTGTTCTGATCTTGACTGCTTTCCTGATCGTGCTGATATTCAGCGGTGAGGTTGCCGCAAAAAGAAGAAGAAGCCCTTATCCTCTCGTTGCGCTTGATCAAGAGACGGCGCAAATCATGAAAAAAGAGCGGGGGTATTGGGTGGAAATTCAGGTCCCCCAACGCCGGATTTTGCTCGCCAAGGGGAATCATCTCATTAAAGCTTTTCCGATTGCTGTGGGGGAGCCCGATTATCCCACTCCAACGGGGCTTCGTAAAATCAACACGATTATCTGGAATCCCTGGTGGTATCCCCCTCCGGGAAGCAAGTGGGTGGAGGATCCGACCCCGATTCCGCCGCGCATTCCTGAAAATCCACTGGGAGAAATCAAAATGCCGCTGGGGGACAATTATCTGGTTCATGGGACCCGTGCCGTTGATTCGATCGGCCGATGGGCCTCGCACGGTTGTATCCGGATGATTTTTGAAGACCTCTTCAGTCTTGTTCAGATTCTGATGACTGACTACTCCGACATCAACGCTATCGAGGCGATGGAGAAGGCGAATCGCGATACCACCACCCAATTTCATACCAGCCTGAATCGATCGATTCCCGTGATGCTCAACTACAATCCGGTGATTGTTCATGATGATAGGGTGGCTATCTCTCCCGATTTCTACAAACGGGTTCCGGACATGAGCAAACTTATTGCTGAAAAAATTGCCCCTTATTTGAAAAAGAAACAGGCCATCAATCCCAAAAAAATCAAGGCGGCCCTAAAATATCTCCGGAAGGAAACTGTCATCGTCAACCTGATTGATTTGCTGGATGAAGTGAAGCTCCCCGAGGATTAAAATATTTTTTGTTCCCGCCGGATGGAGAAGATCCAATCATAAACACAGTCGGGCATATGTTTTAACAGCGGATAAACAACTCTCATCATGAAGGGAAAATAATGGCGCGCTTTTTTGCGCCGGATGGCCCAGAAAATTTCTTCAGCCCCTTTTTCAGCAGAAACCAGAAAGGGGCGGCTGGACATTTTTTTTGTCATCGGGGTATCAACAAAACCGGGATGAATGGAAGTAACAAAAATTCCCCGGTTCTTCAAATCAACCCGAAGAGATTCCAGATAAACAGCAATGGCCGCCCGGCTCATGCAATAGGCAGAAGACTGCGGCAATCCCCGTGCTGCGGCAATGCTTGAAATCCCAACCAGATGTCCCGATTTTTGTTTCAACATGATTTCCTTGGCCGCTTCCAGAGAGGCGATGGCCCCCCTCACGTTGGTTTCGATAATTTTTTGGCTCTCTTCCCAACAGGGGTCTCCCCCCGGTGTTGAACCGCCAACGCCGGCATTGGCCACGAAAACATCAAGATGTTGGAGTTCGTGTGCCAATTTGAAAATAGCTTTTCGGCACTCATCGGTATCGGCCACATTGCAGGGATAGATTTTTACTTTTATTTTGGGGTGATATCTTGAAATTTCGCTCTGTGCCGATTCCAAAAGTTCCCTTCGTCTGGCGATCAGTCCCAAATCATATCCTTCTTCAGCCATGAGAAGGGCTAACGCTCGACCGATGCCACTTGATGCGCCTGTAATGATAACAGTTGGCATTTAATTTATATACCTTCCCGCTTCACTTTGGGGCTTCGCGATGAAGGGAGCTTTCGAGGTCAGAACTGGCCAAGCCAGATTTTTCCCTCACTAGCGTGCGAGAGTTTATTGGTAGAGAATGCACTTTTTAAAGTCAACCTGAAATCACTTGACAGTAGGGGGAGAGACTATTTACAACCGCTATAGCTAAATCTCAAACGAACAATCCCGCTTTGCCGGTTGTGAGTGCGGGGGTTTATCCAGCACTCAAAGGCTTTTGAGTGCTGGATGAAGGGCCATCTGGGGCCCGAAATAAAATAACGCAAATAGCAACAAATGGGCCGAAGGGGCCCCAAATCTAATGGCCAGTAAAGATGACAAAGTAAAAGATAATGTTCCAGGCAAGTGGTTTGTCGATAGCCAGTGCATTGATTGTGACCTCTGCCGCACAACGGCTCCTGCTAATTTTAAACAAAACCCGGATGAGGGATATTCCTATGTCTACAAACAGCCTGAAAATGAAGAAGAACTAAAACTTGCTCAACAGGCTTTGGAAGAATGCCCCGTCGAAGCGATTGGTAACGACGCTTAAACTGAGTTGACGCTTAAACTGAGTTAAGGATATATAATTATTAAGTTTTTATTATTGTTCAATCCTCCAGTCAGATGGATAAAACTCAAAGATAAATTTTTTTTATTAAGTATTCCAGATACTTATTAAAATTCAAAAAAATCATCTTTACGACCACTAAATCTTGTGGTTGAATCTACAACAGTCCACAATATGTAGTGTTTTACGACCCAGAACTCAAAAGCTTTTGAGTGCTGGGCCAAAACCCCCTACATTCAAGATCTGAACGAAGAGTACTGTTTTGTCTGTTTTTAAGGGTATTTTATTGTCTTAAAAGTTTGGAGGGATGATGAAAATCAAACGCTTTTTTACCAAACAAGGAGAATCCCCTTATCAGGGGCTCCGTTTCGTTGCCCGTCGTTGTGAGATCAGAAACACGGATGGTTCCATTGTTTTTAACATGGATAATGTCATGGTTCCCGAATCATGGTCACAGGTGGCGACTGATATTTTGGCTCACAAATATTTTAGAAAAGCAGGGGTGCCTGTTGTCGATGAAAATGGAAATCAAAAAATGGGTTCGGAGAATGACTCGCGTCAGGTTTTTCATCGTCTCGCTGGTTGTTGGCGGTTGTGGGGGGAAAAGCATGGCTATTTCGATTCTCCCGAAGATGCCGAGGCCTTTTATGACGAAACCGCTTTTATGCTGGCCCACCAGATGTCGGCTCCCAACTCTCCGCAATGGTTCAACACAGGTCTTCACTTTGCCTATGGAATCGATGGACCGAGCCAGGGGCATTATTATGTTGATCCGGAAACCAAAGAATTGACCGCTTCAAAAAATGCTTACGAGAAGCCGCAACCATCAGCTTGCTTTATCCAATCGGTCCGGGACGATCTGGTCAACGAAGGGGGGATCATGGATCTCTGGACCAAAGAGGCGAGGCTTTTTAAATATGGCTCAGGAACCGGCTCCAATTTTTCCCGCATTCGGGGGAGGGGGGAGCGTTTATCGGGGGGAGGACGTTCTTCGGGACTCATGAGTTTTTTAAAAATCGGGGATGCCGCCGCGGGAGCGATTAAATCAGGGGGAACCACGCGGCGGGCGGCCAAGATGGTGATTGTCGATGTGGATCATCCCGATATTGAAGAATTTATTAATTGGAAAGTGGTCGAAGAACAAAAAGTGGCCTCTCTGGTGGCCGGTTCCCGGCTTGCTCAAAAAGATTTAAACAGGATTCTTAAAGCGTGCCACAGGAAAGAAGCCGGGGAAGATCGGTTTGACCCCAAAAAAAATCTGGAGTTGGCTGAAGCGATTCGGGAAGCCCGTTCACATGAAATTCCTCCCAACTATATTGATCGTGTCATTCATTATGCCCGGCAAGGGTATACCGCTCTCACTTTTCCCGCTTATTCTTCCGAATGGACCTCGGAAGCCTATCAAAGCGTGTCGGGGCAGAATTCCAACAACTCGGTCAGGATTCCCAACAGCTTTATGGAAGCCTCTCAGCGGGACGCCGAATGGATTTTGACCAACCGCACGGATGGGAGTGTCGTCAAAAAAATGCAGGCGTGCGAGTTGTGGGACAAGATTGCCTATGCCGCCTGGGCCTGCGCTGATCCGGGAATCCAGTTTGATACCACCATCAACGAATGGCACACCTGCCCGAACGATGGCCGGATTAATGCGAGTAATCCATGCAGCGAATATATGTTTTTGGACGATACCGCCTGCAATCTGGCCTCGCTTAATCTGATGACGTTTTACGATCCGGAAAAAGGGGTTTTTGATATTGCGGCTTATCGGCATGCCATTCGAATCTGGACGATTATTCTGGAAATTTCCGTTTTGATGGCCCAGTTTCCTTCCAAAGAAATTGCCCGCCGGAGTTTTGATTACCGAACTTTGGGCCTAGGTTATGCCAATTTGGGGGCTTTGCTGATGGTGGAGGGAATTCCTTACGACAGCCCCCGCGGCCGGGCGATCGCCGGAGCGTTGACCGCTATTCTCTGTGGCGATTCCTATGCAACGTCAGCTGAAATGGCCAAAGAGCTTGGAGCTTTTCCCCGATTTGAGGCCAATCGAGAGCCGATGCTGAAAGTGATTCGCAATCATAGGCGTGCTGCTTACAATGCTGCTCCGCAGGAGTATGAAGGACTTACGATTCTTCCGATGGGGATTGACGAAAAGGAGTGCCCCCCTGATTTGCTCACGGCAGCCCGGAATGCCTGGGATATTGCTTTGACTGATGGGGAAAAGTATGGATTTCGCAACGCGCAGACCACCGTAATTGCTCCAACTGGCACGATTGGAATTGTGATGGATTGCGATACAACAGGCGTTGAACCTGATTTTGCCCTGGTCAAATTCAAAAAACTGGCCGGCGGCGGTTATTTTAAAATTATCAACCAGTCGGTTCCTCCGGCCCTCAAGCGTCTTGGTTATTCCGGGGATGAAATTGAAAGAATCATCAACTACTGCCGGGGAACGGCGACCCTTCGGGGGGCTCCCGCCATCAATCACGAATCATTGGGGAACAAAGGTTTTACCCCCGAGGTGTTGCTGAAAGTGGAGAACCAGCTTCTTCAGGCTTTTGACGTGACTTTTGCCTTCAACAAATGGACTGTGGGGGAAGAATTTTTGAAAGAAACTCTTAAAATTTCTGAAGAGACCTACAATGCCCCTGACTTCAATCTCTTGAGGGAAATTGGTTTTTCGGATGAAGATATCCGGAGAGCCAATGATTATTGTTGTGGCACGATGACGCTGGAAGGGGCCCCCTTTCTTAAGAAGGAGCATCTGGCTGTTTTTGATTGTGCCAATAAATGCGGTCGGTATGGGGAGCGTTCGATCAAGTGGGATGCTCATGTGGAAATGATGGCAGCGGTCCAGCCTTTTATCTCGGGGGCTATTTCCAAAACGATCAATATGCAGCATGAGGCAACGATTGAGGATGTCCAAAGCGTCTACTTCAAATCGTGGGGGTTGATGCTCAAAGCGCTGGCTCTCTATCGGGATGGATCGAAACTGTCCCAACCCTTGAACAGTGTGGCACGCGAATTTTTTGAAGAGATTGAAACTCTTGAGAAAGAAACCGGCCGGCATCCCACGCCCACTCAAATCGTGGAAAAAGTGGTCTATCGCTATCTTTCCAAACGTCGTCTTCTTCCCAGCCGACGGACCGGCTACACTCAAAAAGCTGATGTTGGGGGACACAAGGTTTATCTCCGGACCGGCCAGTTTGAGGACAATACTTTGGGGGAAATTTTTCTGGACATGCACAAGGAGGGAGCCGCTTTTAGAAGTTTGATGAACTGTTTTGCCATTGCGGTATCGATTGGTCTGCAATACGGTGTGCCGCTGGAAGAATTTGTCGATGCTTTTGTTTTTACGCGGTTTGAACCGAATGGCATTGTGAAAGGGCATGACAATATCAAGATGGCCACCTCCGTGATTGACTACATTTTCAGGGAGTTGGCCATGACTTATCTGGGGCGGTATGATCTGGTTCACATCAGTCCGGAAGATTTGCGCAACGATTCAGTCAAAAAACAGACAGCTGATTTCAAGGAAGAAGAGGTGGTCTCCATTCGTGAACTGGCCTCTCCTGTTATACCGCAAACCACCACACTGGCAGGTCCGGATGGCACCCAGATGGAAGTTTCAACCGCCCCCTCTGTTTTCTCCTCCGGCGCTCTCAAAAG
This sequence comes from Nitrospira sp., assembly GCA_005240075.1. Lineage (GTDB taxonomy): Bacteria > UBA10199 > UBA10199 > UBA10199 > SBBF01 > SBBF01. Next base: position 8,494 of record SBBF01000103.1, on the reverse strand, counting down.
TGCCGCTGTAGCGTTGGATGCGGCAGCTCAGCGCCTTCGAACCGCCCGCCTGAAGGGGTACGAAGGGGATCCCTGTCCCGAATGTGGTCAACTGACTCTGGTACGGAACGGCAGTTGCCTGAAGTGCGATACTTGCGGCGCGACAACAGGATGTTCTTGAAAGCTCATTGTGTGAGCCACAAATTTTATCATTTTGATAATTTGTCATCTTGAAAAAAAGTGGTCCCCCACTTTTTGTAAATAACAAGTCATTTCAAACAGTTTGCAAGAGTGGTTTTTCCTCTTTTTGGCACGCTTATTGCTCCTGATAAGAGTGACCATGAAAAGAGCCGGATTGATTCTGTTGTTTTTCCTTTGCTACTTACTAATTCCTGCCTGCGGGGGCGGGGCTTTGACTGGGGATAGTGAAGAAAATGAGGTCCTCTACGACGACAGTTTTGATGGAACTTCGGTGGGTTCGGATTCTGGAGCGGAATCAGAGATTGATTCCGGAGCGGTTGATACAGGAGCTGTCAGTCCTGTGGAAGAGGGGGGAATTGATATTCCGATCACCATTGGCAAGGCGACCCTCCCCTCCATTGATGGCCGTTATCTGACCGCTACCTCGAACGAGGCGACCGCCAAAATATGGGGAATAAGCATGGCTTATGCCGACAGTGGAAATATCCATCTGGAATGCTCCGTGGGATGTGTTGATACGAGTCAAATTCCCGAAGGGATCCCTGTTTCTGTTGTGATTGAAAATTCGCAAGATGGGCAAATCACCTCTGAAGCGTTGGGGAGCGATGGAACTTTTCAGGCCGACATCACCGCCTCGACAACCGATACCATTTTGATTTACTTGGCCGCCTCTTCAGGAGACTCCAGCCGTCCTATCGAAGTTACTTTTATGGGAAAAGACTCCAATGGGAACCTGTTTATAGATGTGGTGATGACGACAGACGAAACGGATAAGATCGCTCTTTTTGGATCACCGGAGCATGAGGAACTGGGGTTGATTGTGAAGACAAGTGGTTCTTCCTCAAAAGAGGTCGCCAAAATGGCTTTATCTGGAGGGGGAATCACCAACCTGTTTTCTTTTACAACAGGGATTTCCTCACTCCAATGGAGTGCGGATGGTTCCTGGATTTCATTTTTGGGCAATGAGCAAGCTTGGGTCAAATATGATACGGCGACCGATAAAACAAAGGTTTTGGCCAATTCTCCCCCGCCTGGAAACCTTCGGCGGGTGACTATTTCCCCTGACAGTGTCACAGCGGCTCTGTCGGATAATTCCCTCCAGGATCCGGGAACCCCTTTTAAAATAATCGATATCCCCTTTGGACAGGGGATTACCGGATTTGATCTTGAGGTGGAGCTTGTGGAATTCAACATGCAGTTTACCCCGGATGGGAAAGGTCTGGTCGTCATCGGGACAGAAGCGTCCCATCCGCCGACAACTCATTTTTTCCTGATTTCCGGTTTTGAAAAAGACAAAGACCCGATTGTCACCGAACTTTTCAAAGGGGATATCCCGATCAACGATTGGAAAGTCTCAGCTGATAATTCTGGATTTTTCTACTCCACCAGTAGTAAAAACGGCTCCCAGATTTTCCTCAAATCATTCAATCCACAAGAAATGCCGCTTCAGTTAACCTCATTAGCTGGCCATCGGGATCAACTGACCGTTTCCAAGACCGGAAAGTGGCTCGCTTACCGTTTTTGGGTGGAGGGGGAGGCCAATTCGAGGATTTTTGCCATTGACTTAACCGAGGTCACCCTTGAAGAAATCCCCCTCACCAGTGATCCCGTTAATCCCTATTTCTCCCCCCTCTTTGCGGGAGAGGTCAATTCTCTCTATTATCTCAGCAAAGATGCGGAAGGGTATACCCAGGTTTTTGTCAAAAATCCGGACAATGTGAGTTACTGACCGACCGCCTGTTTTTTGTCATCCCGGGAGGCCTTGGCAAGGTTGATTCCCATTTTCCAGAGGGGACCGCTGATTTGACCACATTCCTGTAACACCGCATCAAGAGCCGAAATAAATTTGGCTGTATGTGTTTGATCGATGACAAAAGGAGGAAGGAGTTTGACCACATCTTGATGATGGCCGGAGACTTGGGTGATCAAACGATGTTGGGACATGAGCGGCATGACGATCAGTTCTCCAAAAAGTCCCTTGTCCATTTTATGGATCAAGTTCCATTTCATTTTATCCATAAACGATTGGGGTTTCCCGAATTCAATGCCGATCATCAATCCTTTCCCCCGCACTTCCTTGATCCATTCGTGAGAGGACATTAATTTTCTTAATCCGCTGATGAGCTCTTCTCCCAATTTTCCCGCTTTTTCCACCAGATTTTCTTCTTCAATAATTGCCAGGGTGGCCAACCCCATGACCATAGCAAGATTGTTCTGCCCAAAAGTGGAGGAATGAACCACACACCGGTCCATCCGCGAAAAAACTTTTTCATAAATCCATCGTTGGCAGAGAGTAGCCCCCACGGGGACAAAACCGCCGCTTAAGGCTTTGGCCAGAGTAATGATATCGGGTTTGAGATTCCAATGTTCATAGCCAAACCACTTTCCGGTCCGTCCCAGTCCTGTTTGTATTTCGTCAGCCACAAAAAGGGTTCCCTCTTTTCGGCACAACTCCTGGGCTTGCGGGAGATAATCATCGTGGGGAACATAAACCCCTTTCCCCTGGATCGGCTCAAAGAAGAAAGCGGCGACATCTTTCTTTTTTAATTGTGCTTCCAGTTCCTGCAAATCATTGAGTTTGACTGAATGACAACCGGGAAGGAGCTCGCCAAATCCATCCCGAAATTCGGCATTGCCATTGAGAGAAAGACTGCCAGTTGAAAGTCCATGAAAAGCATGTTCCAGAAAAAGTATACGGGGGCGGCCAGTTGCGGCCCGGGCATATTTGATCGCGCATTCATTGGCTTCCGTGCCGGAGTTGGTGAAAAAAACTTTGTCCATCCCCTCAATGCCGACTCTCTTGACCAACTTTTCGGCCAGAAGACCGGAGAGGAGAGGGGCCTCCATTTGAATCAGACTGGCCGTATCCAGATCGACAAAATCTTTGAGAGTTTTTTTGATAACGGGATGATTGCGGCCGATGGAGAAAACCCCGTAACCGGACAGAAAATCGAGATAGTCATTCCCTTCCTGATCATACAGATAAGGGCCTTCGGCGGAAGTGAAGATTTTGTCAAAGCCGATTGTTTTTAAAACTTTGGCAAATTGGGGATTGATGTAGGCGGCATGCAATCGAAGATTTTCGCCGCTTCTCTGCTGAATGAGAGAGGAAATATCAAAAGGCATATTTTCTCCTACCAATGAGGCCCCCAAAAGAAAAGACTATTTTAAGTTGCTTACCAGGCGGTGATCTTGGCATATTCCCCACAATGTCTCCTTCTCCTGAATCGGTTCTGATTGCCACACGAAATTTAACCAAATCTTTTCCTGATGCCAACGCGCTTGACTCTCTAACGATGCGTCTTCAACGGGGGGAGGTTGTCGGTTTGCTGGGACCCAACGGTGCCGGCAAGACGACAGCCCTTCATATTCTGTTGGGACTTTTAAGCCCCACTTCCGGAGGGGTGACCGTTTTTGGACTTTCTCCGATCAGGGATCGGGCAAAAATTTCGAAGAGAATCAATTTTTCTTCAGCCTACGTTCAACTTCCATCGAATCTGAAAGTGCGTGAAAACTTGAAAATTTTTTCGATGATTTATAACGTTCCGAATCCTGCCCGCAAAATTGATTTCCTGCTGGAGCTGTTTGAAATCGGACATCTTAAAAATCGTTTAACCGGTGCTTTATCTTCGGGGGAGAAGACCAGGCTCAATTTGTGCAAAGCACTCCTCAATGATCCTGAACTTCTTTTGCTGGACGAGCCGACTGCCAGCCTCGATCCGGAAGTGGCCGAAAGGGTCCGTTTGATTTTAAAAAAAATCCAGAAAGAGCGTGCGATGGGTATTATTTATACTTCTCACAACATGGCAGAGGTGGAACAAATTTGTGACCGGATTCTTTTTTTACACCGGGGGAAAACCATTACGGAAGGGACTCCGGCGGATATCATGCGCCATTTTAACAGCCGTTCGCTGGAACAGGTGTTTATCAAAATTGTGAGAGGAGGGGATGTTATCTGTGAATGAATCATTAACACGCATCCGAGGCATGATCCTTCGTTATCTTTATCTCCATCGGCGGAGCGTTTCCCGGACGTTGGAAATTATCTTCTGGCCGGTGATGGAACTTTTTGTCTGGGGTTTTTTGACTGTTTATCTGCGCGCGATTTCTCAGGGGGAGGTGAGCCAGTTTATTGTTTATCTGATTGGGGCGATGATTTTCTGGGATCTTCTCTACCGGGCTCAACAGGGGGTCAGCATTTCGATTGTTGAAGAAATCTGGACGCAAAATATAGCCAATCTTTTTGTATCCCCTTTGAGAATATGGGAATGGATGACCGCCACTTTTATTTACAGTTTTTTTAAAATTCTTCTGATCATGACCCTTCTCTCCCTCATTGCTCTTGGGTTGTACCACTTCAATTTTTTTGGATCGGTTGGTTTTTATCTAATCCCTCTGGCGGCCAATCTTTTTATCTTTGGGTGGTTATTGGGAATTGCCACCTCGGGATTATTAATCCGATGGGGGCATGCGGTGGAAGCGCTCATTTGGGGAATCCCTTTTTTGGTTCAACCCTTCTCCGCCATTTTTTATCCCTTGTCGATTTTGCCTGTCTGGATTCAAAAAATCGCTTTATTTCTTCCCAGCACTTATGTGTTTGAAGGGATGCGGCAGATTATCCAGCAGGGAAATCTTCAGCCCGGTTTTATTCTTCCCGCTTTTCTGTTGAACGGAGTTTATTTTCTTTTAAGTGTCCTCTTTTTTGCTCTGATGCTCTCCCGTTCTCGAGCCACCGGTCGCCTCGGGAGGTTAGGCATGGACTAACATTTCAGCAATGAGCGAGCGTCGGATTTATTCCGCGCGAGCGAATCCGAAGGGGGTATGGGGGAGGCCAGCGGCCAATCCCCCATTATAATGCTCTCGCGTTCTCGCGCGACGGGTCGTCTCGGGAGGTTAGGGATGGATTGAATACAACTTCTTGTAAATCCAATAACTTTTAAGTACTTTTTTTACATAATCCCTTGTCTCGTCATAGGGAATCAAATCGATAAAAAGATCCGCCTCCAAGGGGTCTCCCCATTTTTTCCATCGTGTGACCGCCTCCGGACCGGCGTTGTAGCTGGCAATGGCATAAGGAAGACTTCCTCCAAATTGGGATAATCTTTCGGAGAGATAATAAATTCCAAAGCGGATGCTGGTTTTCACTTCCAGCAGGTTTTCAAGCTGAAAATCGGCGACTCCCAGCGCCTGGGCAATTTCATCGGCGGTTTTGGGAATGATTTGAGTTAAACCGATGGCATCGGCCGAGGAGAGAGCGGTCGGCTTGAAGGCCGATTCCTCCCTCATCAAAGCCAGAACCAACAGGGGATCGATTCCTTTCTCAGTGGCCAAAGAAAAAACCGAATCGGGGTAAGCCTTGGGGTAAGCCAGCGTCCAGTAAATTGAAGATGCTTTGTTAAAATTTGTTTTTTTGAGTCCCATCGCTCCCATTCGTTGCATGTGATGAAAATTATGAGAATCTTGAAGAGCCACGGCATAATCAGTGAGATCAAAACCGGCCGGCGGTCCTTTCATAGTTTCCGTTTCTTCAAAGGCAAAAGCGCTTAAACCGGCGTGGGCGAGGACAGATCCCACAACAAGCGGATGATCGGGTGAAAGGCGTTGAGTCCAGTTCTGGGAAGGGGGAAGAGGTTTGGCTGACGGAATCATCGACAGATGTTGCGGATTCACAATCAAGAAAGGATCCAACAGGCCGCGATGAAGCCTTTGGAAGGCCAGCATGCCGTAATAAGATACCGGTTTTTTTGCAAGTACCTGTTGGTAGAAGGAGAGGCTTAATTTTTTTTGATTTAACTGCTCGCTCAATCTCCCTTTCCAGTAGAGGATTTTTTGCTGGGTTTCCTGATTTTTTTCTTTTTTGGACAAATTATCCAGCAACCGAAATCCCTGTTCAAAATTTTTGGAAAGGACAGCAGACCAGAAGCGGTACCACAACGCCTCGTTTTTTTTGTAATGCCAATTACTTTTCAGATAAACATCAAAAGCTTCGAAGGCTTTGGCATATTGTCCTGAATCAAAATAAAGATAGGGGATTTTGTAACGGGATTCCGCGCTTGATTTGGGAAAAAGAGTGATCAACTTCTGATGGGCTTCCAGCGCCTTGTCAAACTGGTCCGACCGGCCGTAACTTGTGGCCAGATCATAAAGGATTTGTCTTCGATTGTGATGCGGCTCTGGATGATCCCACAATTCCTGATAAGCGCGGGCCGCTTCCTCATATTTTTTTTCTTTCAAAAGAACCTGGGCGACTTTTTCAGGAGAGTAAGGTTCTTTTACTGACTGTCTGTTTTTTCCCGTTTTTGAATCATAAAGTTGTTGATAAAATTTGATCCGGTTCTGATCGTGAGAATTCCTGAATACCGCCAGTTTGCTTGCCTTGGCGAGAAGGAGGGAGGCCTCTTTGAATTTGTTCAAGTCGAGGAAACAGATGAATTTCTGCCACAAAATTTCTTTTTCAACCGGACGGCTGATTTTTCCGGCAATTTTTAAATGATGGAGGACCTCTTCATTTTTTCCTTGAGCCATCAGCTCTTTGGCCAGCAGAAGTTCAATATAGTCTTCGACCGGTATTCCTTTTTGAAGGGCTTCAGTCAACACGGAGAGGCTTGTGACGGGAGGGGAAGGCAAAGGGGGAGGAGAGGAAGCTTCTTGCGAAAAAGCAAAGGAACACCAGACCAAGTTCAAGGCAAATATTATGAGGAATAGGGGGGACAAGGGGTGGCCGAGGTAGAGGCCCTCCCCCGCCAGAGCGCAACACAGTGAGCACTGCCGGGGGAGGAACCGAGGACAGGACCCATTGCCCCTGTCGGTTGTCATTAAAAAGTTTTCTTTTTCGCGTTTTTCCAGAGTTTGTCCCATTGGGCAGAATTCAGTTTTTTTGGATTTTTTTGTAATTTTTTTATTTCTTGTTCCATGAAAAAAAAGCGGCTCCTGAAACGGTTGTTTGTTTTGCGGAGGGCTTCTTCCGGCTGGATTTTTAGAAACCGGCAATAATTGGCCAGAGCGAAAAACAGGTCTCCTATTTCATGTTCCTGCTCTTCTTGATCTTTATTTTTCAAAGTCTGTTTCAATTCATCTAGTTCTTCTTCAATTTTTTCGAAGACATCCTCTTTCTTTTCCCAGTCGAACCCCAGTTTGGAGGCTTTTCGTGAGAGTTTATAGGCCTGAAAAAGAGCAGGAAGTGCCTTGGGGACTCCATCCAGATAGGAATCTCTGACATGAGTTTTCTTTTCACCCGCCTTGATTTGATCCCAATTCATCATCACTTCGCCGGCCGACTTGACCTTGACTTCACCAAAAACATGGGGGTGGCGACGGATCAGTTTGTTGGTCAATCCTTCCACAACCTGATCGATATCAAAAGCGCCGCGATCGGAGGCCATTTGCGCATGAAAAAGGACATGCAGAAGGAGATCGCCCAATTCCTCGCACAAATGGGGATCATTTTTTGATTCGATGGCTTCGATCAATTCATAGGCTTCCTCGATCAATTGGGGAATAATCGATTGATGAGTCTGTTCATGATCCCAGGGGCATCCTTCCGGACCGCGCAAAATGGCCATGATGTCGACCAGTTTGTCGAAAGGTTGAGACATAGTGAGGAGGGGGAGATACCGATTGACGCTCTGGGTGTCAAACGGTAAAAATGAGGGAGGTTGCCGACGTAGCTCAGTTGGTAGAGCAACGCATTCGTAATGCGTGGGTCGCCGGTTCGATCCCGGCCGTCGGCTCATGTATTTGAATGGGGCCCCGATCGGCCTGACGGCCTTCGATGGCCTCCATACCCCCGCGCTCACCGCGGGCCAAGCCCGACGGTTCACTTATGTCAAAGATACTCCAGACTCGTTCAAAAAAAACGGGGCTTCCGCCGGGAACGATGGTTCATATTGGAAGCCGGAAGACAGAGGCGGTCTCCCTTTCTTTTTTTCATTATTCCGAAAAAGATTTTTTTGAAAAAACCACGGCTCAGATGGAGGACCTTGTTTCTTTTAAGGATAAACCAGGAATTCTTTGGCTGAATATCGAAGGGGTTCATGATGTGGAAAAAATCAGAAAGATTGCAGAACTGTTCGGCATCCACCCTCTGGTCATGGAAGACATTGTCAACACCGACCAGCGCCCCAAAATCGAGGATTTTGGTCATTTTATTTATATTGTTGCCCGCATGTTGACCACCCACTCTCGCACTGACGAACTTGTCTCCGAACAGGTCAGTTTTGTTTTGGGACGAAATTGGGTTTTATCGTTCCAGGAGGGAAAAGAGGGGGATGTGTTTGATCCGGTTCGTCTCGGTTTGAGGCAGGGGGGGGACAAT
>SBBF01000114.1 GCA_005240075.1 Nitrospira sp. | reverse complement strand
TCTTGATATCGGCTAAAAACCCCGATACCATCGCGGACTAATAGCAAACAACATTTTTATCACCGATCTGGTGAGCCAAAGGCTCATGAATGGTTGCGTTAATTTTTTCATTATAATTAACTGAAATTATTGTTATTTTTGAGCTGTCTTTTTAGATGACTCAATTTGAACTAAGAGGGGTTTCGATTTGTGCATCAGGCTGATGAATTCAGCCCGGTAGCCATTGCTGTCGTTCCCCATCCCTTCCTGAGCCAGCTTGATGGCTGTTTCGATTTTTGAATCTCCCTTGTAAGGAGAATCGCGAAGAATCATTCCAAACGAGGCCACGGCAGCCGCAAATTTGAAATCGGGCGAAGTTTGAGCCACTTCCGTTTTTGAGTTTTGTACGGGGTAAGAAAGAAGTTTACTTTCTGAACCGGTCGGTTCTTTGTAACGGAGTTTGATGGTAGCCAGTTCGTTACTGGAGCTGGTCCAGGAGGTCGCTTGCGGCGCGCTGTATTTCAGGGGGTCGACAGAGGGGGTATCAATTTTGACTCCCACCGGAACCACTTCATACAGGGCCGTGACCGTATGGCCCGCCCCAATGTCTCCCGCATCGATTTTGTCGTTGTTGAAATCCTCCGCCCTCAACATTCGGTTCTCATAGCCGATCAGGCGGTAGGCCGCTACCAGAGCCGGATTAAATTCCACCTGGATCTTCACATCCTTGGCAATCGTCACCAGCGTTCCTCCCATCTGTTCCACCAAAACTTTACGCGCTTCGTTTATCGTATCGATGTAGGCATAATTTCCATTCCCCTTATCGGCCAGTTTTTCCAGCGTGGAATCTTTGTAGTTCCCCATTCCATAGCCCAGCACACTCAAAAAAATTCCAGTCTTTGCTTTCTCTTCAATGAGGCGAGTCAAATCCCCCTGATTGGTGATTCCCACATTAAAATCGCCGTCGGTGGCCAGGATCACCCGGTTGGTTCCTCTTTTGATGAAGTTTTCTTCGGCGGTTTTATAGGCCAGTTCAATTCCCTGGGCTCCGTTGGTTGATCCTCCTGCCGAAAGGTTGTCCAACGCCCCCAGAATTTTTTCCTTGTTGTTGCCATTCGTGGAAGGGAGCGCCAATCCTGAAGCTCCCGCGTAGACAACCATGGCGACCCGATCTTTTTTCCCCAGATTATCGACAAGCATTTTAAGGGATTTTTTAACGAGTGGAAGCTTGTTGGCATCTTCCATCGATCCCGAAACGTCGATTAAAAAAACCAGATTACTGGCTGGCCGATTGTTTTGCGGGATTTCTTTTCCCTTCAATCCGATTTTGACCAGCCGGTGAGTAGGAGCCCAGGGAGCTGAAGCAGATTCCACATGGGTTGCAAAGGGGGTGCCATCCGTTGGAGGCTGGTAGTCATAGGCAAAGTAATTGAGCATTTCCTCAATCCGGACTGCATCTTTGGGGGGGAGGGAGCCGCTTTCAATAAAACGCCTTACATTGGAGTAAGAAGCGGTATCGACATCAATCGAAAAAGTGGAAAGAGGATTTTGCGCCGCGGCCAAAAAGGGATTATCCTCCAGCCGGTCATATGCTTCGGTATTAAAAGGGGGGCGGGCTGACTGGATTTGATAAAGCAAGTCTTCACTGCCATCGCTGTCTAAAAGTTTTGCGTAACCGGCTGATGAAGGCTTGACCATTTCTTTGGCTTCATATTGGGTGACAGGAAGGGGAGACCCAATGGGTCGAGATGACTGGCATTGAACCAAAGAAAAAACATAAGTTAAAATCAATATTCCCTTTGTAAACGATGCAAATTTTTTGAGTATCATGATTTGATCCTTTCTTGTTGTTGTACTCTCCTCACAAACTGCATGACTCATGAAAGGAACGTCTCTTTTCTGGATTAGGTTTCTTTTTTTTTAAGAAAGGATGGGAGGTGTCCACCGACTTGTCGGCGGACACCTCCTTGAGAGGAAGAAATTTTTTAGAAATTTGCAGGAGCAACCGGCAGGGTAAACCCTTCGGCTTCGATGGTTTCGGCGATCGTATTGATGTTGCCATCACTGTCTGTATCAACCGCTTCAAACAGATCAGCAGTGACATCCAGCGTTGGATCTTCATCGGTCAAGTCATTGTCATTATCAGTGTCGTAGACAAAAATCCCTTCTGCCACTCCGTCATCGTCAGCATCGGCCTTGTAGTTACAGCTGTTTGTCGGCGCGTAGACAATATTCGCGTCGACTGTACTAAAGGCCCCGGATGAGGAGTCGTAATTGACTTCCTGATACTGGGCATAATCCTGAACGGTTTGGTCCGCATTGGGGCCGACCCAACTGCAGATAAAGCCTTCGACACTCCCGCTGGTCTGGTCAATGGTATCGCCATATCCGTAGAAGGCTTTTCCTTCTTCCCCGGAGTTGGAGATGGTGACATTAAACAGGCGGCTGTTGGCGTCATCCGGCCCTGCTTGCCAGGCGTAGGAGAAGTTTCCTTCCATGTTCAACGGATTGTAATTGGCGATCAGGACGCTGAAATTATTCCCCCAGCCGGTTGGATTGGCTGACGAGTATTGATCCTGAGGATCGACCTGCCCGTCAACCAGACCATCGGAATCATGCTCGCAAAATTCCCCCTGGCGAACTTCAACATTCATTTCATCGATTCTCGTTCTTTCATACAACAGCGATCCATTGTCAGTGACATCCGTTGAAGGGCAGTTGCCTCCCGCCGAACTGTTGTTGACAAGGTAGGAAAGCCGGCCGACATAGTCCTTGGATGAGGCGCCGGGAATATGGTCGAGTTGCACCCGAATCAGATAAGGACCGGCACCTCCTGGAGAATATTCCAGTTCCATTTCATAGCTGTACTGATCATCTCCGGATCCATTGACTTCATGGGAGATGACGGCGCTGGTAAACGTTGTATCGGTAATTCCCAGGGCGTTCATCTCTGTGGTCAGGTCCTCGCTGGCAGACGATGGCATGGAAATGCCGTTGGTATTCATGGTGCAAATCATTGAGGCAAGACCGGAAAGGGCCGCCATCGATTTATAAGTAACGCCATTCATCCGCGCGTTCAACTGGGCCGCACTGCAGGGGAGGCCGGTTTCGCTGTCGGTCTCCGACCACAACCCCAAATCTCCCGGAGGGAGCTCTCCATTGGCCTCGCTCGGATCGGTCGGATCAATGGCGTCCGGATGCCCTTCATAATTGATGGTCGGCCCAAAGCAGGAAGCGTTATCCTCCTGTTCCAGAAAAAGTTCCGGATCAAAAGTGCACAAAACCGGATTGGTCGTGTTTAAGATGACATTGATGCGCCATGTAGCCCAGGCGTAACGGGATGTAAAAGCGGGTAACGTGGCCGTTCTAAACGGGGTCGATTCCGTTATTGACTCATCAGTCACGTCAAACGGAGAAGCCACCGCCAGCTCCGTGGGAAACGTGGCTGATGCCTCATCACTTTCAGATGATGAGATATCTGATTCCCCTGTTTCCTGACAGGCTAGAGGCGATAAAAGCATGGTTAGAATGATTAAGTTGGTTATTTTTTTATTCATAATAATAGTTTCTCCTTTTTTCCCCTCAGTTAGTTTCACCAATAAACAGGTTATATGCATAAATCATACCAAGTGAACTTATTAATATTTAAGTATTTGTTATTATTAAAAATATATAATACTATTAAAATTATTGTTCTATATTGTGAACGTATATAAAGAGAGAACTGGTATTTTAAAGGGGGGGATATACAAAGAGGAAAAAAAGGCCTTGAACAGATCCTCTATGTGATGAGTTGATCAGCATCCCAAATCCAAGCTAACCCATTTCGTTGGTTCTCTGACTGAAGAAAAAACAGAGAAGTTAAATCAGGCGTTGACTATTGCCCTTGGTCTTGAAGCACCTCACTAGGCTGTTGATAAAGGTCCATCTGCGTTGTTGCCTGCAATCGGCCGCTCCCTGCGGCGTACCTGTGAGTCACGCCTCAGTCGGGCCTCAGCGGGCGCCTAGCATCTGGGACCTTTCTCAACAGCCTGCGAAAACCGGGGTTAGTCAATAAACTTACCCTTTTGCTATTTGGAAGTAATGAACCAGAATTCCCCCCAAATGGCTGGTGAATGAAATGATCAGGGCCAGAATGAATGTTCCCAAAAAAATCCATTTTTTAAGGGAAGGGAGATTTTTTCTGGCGCTGATCAGATTGAGGAGTGAGAGGACAACCGACATCGCGGCAACAGTAATTCCGAGGATTTCATGGGTCTCCATAACCGGGTCAATCAGTCCTCCATGATGGTGAGGGGTATATTCCTCAAAATACAAACCGGTTGCCATGGCCAGAATCGCACTGACGGTACCGACGTACAGAAGAGGATCAAACAGCATGGTCATTCGGGAAGAGGGTTTGAGAAAAGAAATGAAGCCGATGACTCCCGCCATCATTAAAAAAGCAACCGGAAAATGAACGGTGATCGGATGAGCGGGAGGAAGCCACAGAATGACATCGGTCAAACTCTTGTCGGATTGTCCCAGTGGTTGTGGGGGAAGAGGTTGAACAGGTTGAATAGGTTGAACAGCATGATCCTGTTTTTGGTGAGCTTGAACTTCTCCTGACAATGCCAACAAAAAAATGAAGAGAAAAACTTTTTTCATGATAAAATGCCCTTAAATGGGGCAAAAAGGCCTCAAAAAGAGGCAGTGCGTCAAACCTAATCAAAAAAACAGAATAAAGTCAATGAATTACCCCTGTGATTTTTGGCATCCTTTTTGCAGGTCCATAGAGATATGAAGTATTTAATTGCTGTTGTTTGCTTGTTCTTTTCTCTCCCAGTCTCAGCTTCAGTCCAGACCAAACGGGCAGAAATCTGGGGAAGGCCGATCGAATATCAGCGGGTTGTCTTAAAAAATAACAAGGTGGATTATGATGGAAAATCGTTTGTTGTGAAGCAGGGGGAGGAAACCATCAATCGGGTTGTCATCAATACCGCTTTTTTTGAAAAAGAAGCTGATGCAATCTGGAAGAATTTTGAAAGGAAAAAAGGAGGGATTCATCACTCGCCTGATCTGATGACTTTTTTGAACCGTCTTCAATCAGGGGATCATCATTCTTTGCTGGCTGATTTATTGGAACTGAAAGAACAGCTTGAATGGGCGGCGTGGCATCCTCTTTATGAAGAAATCAGAAGGGGAGAAGAGAACGAGACAAAAGCCAGAAAAACTTTTGTGCGTCGTTTCAGGGAGACGAGGATGAAGACCGTCGAGTGGCATGAGTTATCCCATCTGTTGGATGAAATGGGGGGAATAAAAAAAGAAGAAAGGGAGGCCCAAGCCACAGAGGTCAAGGCTTTCTTGACGGAGCTTGTTTATGGCGACAATCCGCAAGATTCGTTTTGGCAGGTTGTGGCCACAGTGGCCAGTGAGATTCGGAAAGGGGAGAATATTGATTATAGCCTGAACAAGTTGCAGGGGGTTCTCGAAGCGGTCTGCCAGATGCCCTGGTATGTCCAGGGAGAAAAAGTTTGTTTTCTCTGTTATTTATCCAAAGAACGGAGCGCTGAAGTGGCGCTTTGGGCTTATCGGAATTATTCACATCAATCATAAAAAAACAGGGCGCCTTTTAAGACGCCCCGTTCCTTGACTGTTCAAATTGTTATTTCAGAAACCTTAATAGCTGTTTCTGAAATTTTTTGGCAGGCGGACCGTCTCCACGCTGGGGAGAATCGTGTTGCCGATTCCGCTTTTTTCAGCCTGTTCCCGGGCGAACTTGTTGAGGTGTTTCCACGCGCGGGACTCCGGAGCTACCGTTCCCTTGGTGGCTTCCACCGTTGCCCGATACTGGGCATATTTGTTGGGCATTCCCGCCTGGGTCAACCCGGCGGCCCCCACAGCGGCCAGTACAACGCCTGCTACAATGATGTTTTTGGTTTTCATGACAATCTCCTTAAATAAAGGGTTAAAGGCAAATCACAAGTTGGTTTAAGGAGATTTCTCTAACAGCGGAGAGATTGTTTTAAGAGGTAAAGAGGAGGGGAACTGTTCCCGGCTGTTATCCAGAAATCATTCCGCTCAACAAGGCCTCTTGAGGAATCAACCACTCCCTGAAGGGAGTGTGCAAGAATCTTGCTGTCGTCAGTTTTTGAAAATTTGGCCAGAAAGGAAAGGATATTGGCTTCATCCTCACAACAATTTTGAAGAGAAGGGCTTTTCACACAATCATTGTGGGAGCGGTTCGAATCTTTCTGACAGCATTCCATCCGGCAAATTCCGCTAGTCGCCATGGTTTGACAGAGAGAGGCATACGAGGCATGGGACACCGTTACCATCAACAACACTCCCAGAATTTTGGCGAATCTTTTTTTCATAACACCCTTCCGATCATCTCAATCATAATCCCTTCATCTATTTCCGTCTAGCCCCTCTTTTATTTTTCCTGCATGATCTTCATCAGGTATTGATCTGATTGAAATCACGCTTCTTTTCCAACTCCTTTTCCTTCCAGATGGCGAAAAGGACCGGATAAATCAGCAGCTCCAGAATAAACGAGGTGACCAATCCCCCCACCATCGGGGCGGCAATCCGCTTCATCAGATCGGCGCCGGTTCCCATTGACCACATAATCGGCAACAAACCAATCAGCGCCGCCATGACGGTCATCATCTTCGGGCGGACTCTTTTAACCGCTCCATGAACGATCGCCTCTATCAAATCTGCTTTGGTTTTCATTTTTCCTTTGCTTGACCATTCCTGATAAGACAAATCCAGAAACAAAAGCATGAAGACTCCCGTTTCGGCATCGAGTCCCATCAACGCGATCATCCCCACCCAGACCGCAATCGAAATGTTATAATCCAAAAACCACAAAAACCAGACGGCGCCAATCAGGGAAAAGGGGACTGCCAGCATGACAATACCCGCTTTCAAGGGAGATTTTGTGTTCATGTAGAGAAGCATAAAAATCAAAAAGAGCGTTAAAGGAACGACCATTTTGAGCCGTTCCCGGACGCGAATCATGTTCTCGTACTGTCCGCTCCAGGAGAGGCTATACCCCTCCGGAAGATCAAGCTCTTCGAGAACAATTTTTTTGGCATCCTGCACATAACTCCCGACATCCCGCCCGGTGATATCGACAAAGACGTAGCCGGACAAAAGACCATTTTCGTTGCGGAGCATGGAAGGGCCCACTTCAAACGTCACGTCGGCAATCTGGCTGATCGGAATTTGGGTGCCATTGGGAAGAGGGACCAGGAGCCGCCGGAGTTCGTCCAGATCATCCCGCAATTCACGGGCGTAACGGATGTTGACCGGATACCGTTCCCGTCCTTCGATGGTAGTGGTCACATTTTCGCCGCCGACGGCCGCGCCAATAATCATTTCCGCCTCCATGACCGACAGGCCATAGCGGGCGAGCTCTTCCCGCTTGAGATTGTAATCCAGAAAATAGCCGCCGGCGACCCGTTCCGCATAAACACTCCTTGTTCCCGGAACATCTTTTAAAATCCGCTCCAATTCCTGTCCGATTTCCTCTATTTTTTTCAAATCGCTCCCAAAAATTTTAACGCCGATGGGTGTCCGGATACCGGTTGAGAGCATGTCGATCCTGTTTTTAATCGGCATGGTCCAGGCGTTTGTCCAGCCGGGCAGTTGCATTTTACTGTCCATTTCGTTGATCAACTCGTCCCACGAAATCCGGTCACTCCAGATATGCCGGAAGATAAATTGATAAGCAGGAGGGAGCCCGGAATACCAACGGTCAACCTTGCGCCATTCTTTTTCCGGTTTTAAAACTACCACTGTTTCCACCATGGAAAAAGGGGCGGGATCGGTGGAGGTTTCAGCCCGGCCTATTTTTCCATAAACGGTTTTCACTTCGGGAAACGTTTTTAAAATCCGGTCCTGAATCTGGAGTATTCGTTCGGCTTCAGTTACTGAAATTCCGGGAAGAGTCGTCGGCATATAGAGGATTGATCCTTCATTGAGAGGAGGCATGAACTCGGAACCGAGACCGTACGCAACTGATCCGATAAATCTCTTGAACCCATTATCACTGCTGTTCCAGTTGCTGGGAATGAGTTTGTTGACGAGGGGAATTCCGGTCATCAGGGGGAGTGAACCGATAACGAGAACGAGCGCCACGATGAGCGTTTGCTTGCGATGGCGCAGAACAAACCGGCAGACCGGTTCGTAGAGGGCAAAAAGAACCTGGCTGATCGGATGTTTTTCTTCCGCATAATATTTGCCGACCGCCAGATGGGTGACTATTTTTGAGGCCCAGAGCGGTTTAAAACGGTAAGGTTCAAACCGGTTGAAGAGCATGATGATGGCAGGATTCAGCGTGATGGCCAAAAGAGCGGCAATCGCCATGGCGAAATTTTTGGAATAGGCCAGCGGCTTGAAAAGCCTTCCCTCCTGATCGACAAGAGTAAAAATCGGCATGAAGGAAATCGCAATGACCAGAAGTGAAAAAAAGACGGAAGAGCCGACCTCTTTAAAGGCGTTAAGCCTCACCGCCCAAAAACTTTCTTTTCTGCCGCCGGCCAGCCAGAGCTGAATTCGATGATACACATTTTCCACCTCGACAATGGCACCGTCGACCAGCACACCGACCGAAATAGCAATTCCAGCAAGCGACATCAGGTTGGATGTGACCCCCATGGCGTTCAATGGAATAAATGTCAGCAGGACGGAAATGGGAATCGTGAGAATGGCGGTCAAAGCTGATGGAACGTGCCAGAGAAAAATCAGAATCACGATGCTGACGATGATCATTTCGTCCAACAACGTTTTTTTCAATGTCTCCATGGCCCGCAAGATCAGATCGGATCGGTCGTAAACCGGGACAATTTTTACCCCTTCCGGGAGAGAGGGTTTGATTTCCTCCAACCTTTCCTTGATTCGTTTAATGACATTCAGCGCATTTTCTCCCTGTCTCATCACGACAATCCCGGAGACAGCATCCCCTTTGCCGTCGAAGTCCCCCACCCCCCGCCGGATTTCGGGGCCGATTTCCACTCTTCCCAAATGTTTCACAAGAATCGGTGTTCCTTTTTGAAGATCTCCTCCGACGGCAATGTTTTCAATGTCTTCGACCGACTTGATGTATCCCTTGCCGCGGATCATGTATTCCCGGCCGGCAAATTCCACCAGTCTTCCCCCCATGTCGTTGTTCCCCATTCGGACGGCATCAATCACCATCGTCAGCGGTATCTTATAAGCAAGTAATGCGGCCGGATTGATGTTGATCTGGTATTGTTTGACATGGCCACCGATAGAAGCCACTTCAGAAACCCCTTCCACACTCTGAAGTTGATAACGCAAAAACCAGTCTTGATAACTCCGGAGGGTTTGCAGATCTTGTTTTCCCGTTTCATCAATCAACGCGTATTGATAAACCCATCCCAATCCCGTGGCATCTGGCCCCAATTCTGTTTTGACCCCTTCGGGGAGTTTCGGCATGATTTTGGACAAATATTCCAAAACGCGCGAACGGGCCCAGTACATGTCGGTTCCATCCTCGAAAATCACATAGACGTAGGAGAAGCCAAAATCGGAAAATCCGCGGATTGTTTTGACGCGCGGTGCCCCCAGCAGAGAGGTCACAATCGGATAGGTGACCTGATCTTCAATGATATCGGGCGACCGATCCCAGCGGGAATAAATAATCACCTGCGTGTCGGACAAATCAGGGAGCGCATCCAGCGGGATTTGTTGCGTTGACCAAATTGCTCCCCCGATAGCGATCATCACGAAGATGATCACGAGATATTTGTTACGCGCTGAGAATTCGATGACTCGTTCAATCATGTTAATGCTGATGTCCTCCGGCAACCGCCGCTTTCAATTGACTCTCCGAATCAACCATAAATGTACTGCTGGTCACGATTGTTTCTCCCTCCTTCAACCCATCGGTGATCACAACCCAATCGCCGGCTTCCGTCGACGTTGAAATTTCACGTGTGGTAAAATGTTTTCCTTCATGGACGACAAACACCACTCGGCGGGTTCCTGTGGCGACAACCGCTGATTTGGGGACCGCCAGCGTTTCCCCCAGATCGACTTGAATCGCCACATCGACAAAGGTATCTGGTTTGAGGAGCGCCCCCCCCTCAGGCACTTCAATTCGGGCGCGCACCGAACGGGTCATCGCATCAACAACCGGATCAATTGAACGAATCGTACCGGTCAATATTTTTTCATCTCCCGATGGTGTCGAGATGACCGCCTCCATTCCTGGTTTCACCAGATCCATTTCACTTTCATAGAGAGGGGCGTAAACCCACAAAGGTCCCTTTTCATCCGGCAGAACAAAAGAGGAGGAAGGTTTTTTATTTTTAATCGAAGCAATTTCTTCTTCACTCAATCCCATCAGCCGTAAACGCTTTTCGGCTGACGCTTTGAGCGAGGGAACACTCCTCAAAATTTCCTGATACTCTTTCATGGCCACCGCCAGGTCGGGATCAAAAGCCACCCGGCCGCTGGTTCTGATTTCCTTAACCACTTTTTGTTTTCTAACTTTCTCTGTTTTTATTCCAATGAGCTGTTGCCTTTCAGTAGGAATGAGAACGGAAGGGCCATCCCCCTCTGCCGCCGGTGGCATGGCTCCCTGTTTGTAGACCGGCACCAGTTTCATGTGGCAGATCGGGCATTCCCCGGGATGATCCTCATGGATCTGGGGATGCATGGGACAGGTGTAGTAGTCGATTTCTGCTTTTTCGTTTTGATCACTCCCCGGACCAGACCGATTTTGGCAAGCTAAAAAACCGACTCCTGCAATGAGCAGGACAAGTGTTAAGATGGTTAGTTTTGTTTTCATTTTTTTCTCCTTTACAATTCCTCCCCCACTATTTGTTCCAACATCGCATACTCCATCTGGTAATCCTCCCACATCTCCCAATACATCTGGGAAGCCTGATGGAAGTTGATCAGACTGGTCAGAAGACTGTTTGAACCGATCTGTCCCGCCTCGTAGGCCGACTTGGCCGCATTAAAACCGGACCGGGCCAGCGGAACGATTTCATTTTTATACTTGTTGACAATTTTGTAGTGCTCCTCGGCATGATGGATCAGATAATGGAGTTCGGTTTTTATATTCCGGGTTTCCTTTTCCAGTTCTGATTCCGCTTTTTTCTGCTCGGCCTTTGATTTTTTGATTTGGGCCTGCTTGGTGTTGATCCAAAGGGGGAAATTAAGACTGATCCCCAGCGTGTAGGCGTTATCCCTATTCTGTCGGCGTTGATACATGAATTCCGGCTCAAAGTCGGGAATGAGCGATTGATAAGCAAGGCTTGTTTCTTTTTTGGCCGCTTTCTTCATCCATTCAAGGCTGGCCAGATCGCTGTTTTGGCGGAGCGTTTTTTCTTCGAGTGTTTTGGCAGAAAGCGTCAGTTTCTTGATTTTGGGAGAGACCAATTGCAACGGTGTGTGAGGTTCTCTCCCCATGAGAATATTCAGTTTGGCTTCCAGAGCTTTTTTTTGGTGTTTCAAGTCAAGAAGGAGCGCTTCACTTTCTGCTTTTTTCATTCGGGCCATCAAGACATCTGAGAATGGTGAAGACATTTGTAATAAAGTTTCTTTTGTCCCCGACATTTCATGGGGGGGGTTCTTGGGGGGAGTCATGGTTTCGTACCCTTTGTCTAGAACCGCTGCGATCTGCTTGTAGGAGCTCAAGATGGTTTGCTGGTCTTTCATTCGGTTTTGGTTGGCGATGATTTCAAAAAAAGTTTTTTTGGCCTCGAAGATTTTTTCCCGCTCCGTTCCGGTGATCATTGCTTTTTTGGACTGGTATTCTGCCTCCATGGCCCTGTTTTTGGTGATGAGTTTTGACGGGAAAGGAATTTTTTGAGAGACAAAGTAGCTGATCATGTCGGCGTTTCCGAGGCTGGGATCCATCAACGGTACTTCCTCAAACTGGACGCCGACCATCGGGTCCATCAGCCATGATTCCATCTTTTTTTCCTGCCGGGTTGCCTCGGCGTTATGCCGGGCGGATTGGATGGCCGGATGATTTTGGACGACAGTCGAAACAACGTCCTGCAATGTCATTCCTCCTCCCCATACATCGGGGGACACAGCCAGAAAAATGGTAGAAACCCAAATCCAGTTATTTTTTTTCATACACTTAAAATCGGGCGATGATTAAAAATACACTTGAAGCTCAAGAAAAGCAAAGTGGGGATAATGCTAAATACGAAGGATGGGGGTGCGGAATGCCGAAGGCTCGCTTGTCGCCGTATGACTCTCGAAAAGAGAGGCTGACAGGTCAGAGTTTGGCAGGGGAGTGAAGAACGATGTTTGAATTGTCTGGAATTGACATATCTCGGAACTGGAAGAGATACTGGTTCTGGAAAAAGGAACAGGACTGTCGCCATTTTTCACATTGCAACAGGCTTCTTTGTATTGGGATTTTTGGTCTCCTTTGGTTTGACAGCAATCCATGATTGCTTGGTTTCCACAACGGGCCAACTGACAAACAGAGACCATCGACTGCAGAGAAAAACCAGCAATCAACACCAGGCTGACCAGAATTTTTAAAGATTTTATTCCCATGCTTTATTGATTATACGATCCACATGGTAACTCGATCTCATATTTCTGTCAAATATCTTAAAACAGAGTGTCATAAAACAGATGACCTGGATCATCTCCTGGGTTGATGCCAATCATGATCATTTCTTTTCAAAATCATGGTCTGTTGAACGGTAGTAGTTTAATTGTCACGCAAAAGTTACACAAAAAGAACTGGCTTTTGAAAGAGGAATTATTTAAGGACACGCTGTTTATAACCTAAAAGGAGAAAAAAACATGAATCAAAAAAATATTATTTTTTTAATTGTGTGCGTCTTGATCGTTCTGTTTGGCGGAGCGGGGAATAATGCTCGTTCTGCCGAAAAGGAAAATCAGGAGAAGGAGAAGGCCGAGTTTAAAGTCGGCTACAAAATCGGCAAGGGGTTGAATATTGAAGCGCATGACGGCGACTACGAGTATCAGGTCAATCTCTTTGGCTATGTCCAGCCGCGCTTTACCTATAATAGTCTGGAAGCGGTGCCTGATACGGATGGCTTTGTCATCCAACGGGGCAAAATCGGTCTCAAGGGGCATGTGTTTAAAAAAGAGCTCCAGTACGGTTTTTTGATGAACCTCGCCACCCGCGCCGCCAACTCCGGAAACGCGGTGCTGGATGATTACTTTATCGATTGGGTTCCCAGGGACTATATAGGATTTAAAGTGGGGCAATACAAGGTTCCTTATCTCATGCAGGAGCTGACTAGTGATACGGCTCTTCAGTTTGTTGATCGATCCGCCAACACCAACTTTTTTTCTTTTGTCCGCGACATCGGTTTGGACATTCATGGCAAAATTCTCAAAGACAAAAAACTGACCTACCATGTTTTTACGTTCAATGGGGATGGAGCTAATACGATCAATTCCAATCAGGGTTTGATGGGGGGAGTCAGGCTCGAATATTCGATTTTGGGAAATTATCTTCCCGAAGAATCGGATATTGAAGGATCGGAGGAGCCGCAGTTGGGGGTGGGGCTCGCTTATGTCTTTGCCGATTCTCAAAATGGGACAGGCAACCTGACTGAAAATGGAACCCTTCCGGCTGGCGGAACCCAGGCGAGCAATGGAACAGTGGATGTGGGTTGGAAGTATCGCCGTTTTTCACTTTTTGGTGCGGCCAATCTGACCCGGACGCACGAGGGGGCCAATTTGACCAACTGGGGTTACACAGGGCAGTTTGGATATATGATTGTCCCGAAACATTTTGAGGCGGCGATCAAAGGGACCGGGAGTATTTTTTCCAATGCGGTTGCCAACGTTTATGAATATGGCGCCGGCCTGAATTATTTCTGGAGAGGACACACGATCAAACTTCAATCTGATTATACTCTCCTGTTGAACAACCGGGGGATCAACCTCAATGATCATCGGCTACGAACCCAGTTGCAGGTTCTTTTCTGAGGCAACCAAAAGGGGAGTTCGGACATCTTTCTTGACTTAGATGCATAATATGCCTACAATGCATGTATAATGAGCAGGCAAGAAATTCAGTATACCATCCGGCAAGTGTCCGCTCCCTTGGACAAACGTCTTCGCCAAAAAGCCAAGGAGAAAGGAGCCAGTCTTAATCAAATTGTGCTGGAGGCATTAAAGCGCCATACTGGATTTGGCGATGAAACAACGTTGTATCATGATCTCGATCGACTGGCTGGAACGTGGGAGGAAGATCCTGTTTTTGATGAAGCCATTCGGCTTCAACATCAAATTGATTCCGGACTCTGGAAATGAAACTAGCCCTTGATACGAGTTCTTACACCCATTTTTGCAAGGGAGATCTTGAAATCAAGGTCGTTATCCAGCAGGCGGAGCGGATTTTTTTACCGTTCGTGGTAATGGCTGAACTTCGTGCTGGTTTCATGGCCGGTTCGCGCACCTCAAAAAATGAGGCTGTTTTGTACCGTTTTCTCAACTCACCCCGTGTGGAAATCTTGTTTGCGGACGAAGAAACTACTCATCATTATGCCCGCCTCTTTTTTCAACTTCGCAAACAAGGGACTCCTATACCCACCAACGATCTCTGGATTGCGGCGCTCGCATCACAACATCACCTATTTCTCTTGACCCAAGACGCCCACTTTGATCATCTTCCCCAAATTCTCCGTCCCTACACACCAGCCTAGGCAAATTGAGACATGATGAAAATATTACAGATTCAGACCGGAACAAGCGAATAGTGAAAAAAAGAAAATTCGAGGCGGAGCCTCTAATAGAGGGGCTGGGTTACGCAGATGTGAATCTGTTCGCGGTAGCGTTGAAGCTGTCTTAACAACAAAGCGAGCCGGGCCGAGCTGGATTCCGCCAGTTGACGGCAGTCAATAACAACCGCCTCGCGGTTTTGTTTCAGCGTTTTATGGATAATCCGTGCCAGAGCGTTTGAAAGTTTTTCATCAAGCGACTGTTTCAAATCAATCCAGACATGCGGACGATCCTTGAAGAGTTTCAGACGGAGACGTTCATGCAGAGGAGTTTTGGGAGCGGCATAGAGCAGGCCGACCATCGCCATGGCAATTCCGGAAGAAACGATGAACTCATACTGCCGGTCAAAAATAGTTTTGTCATCCGAATTAAAACCAACGATAAAACCGGCGGTGATGTCGATTCCATAAGAATAAATGGTCCTCACGGAGGCGAGCAGATCCTGACGGAGATTCTGCGATTTGCCGGTTTCCTTGAGGCTCCACGTTCTCGTCGATAATCGTGATGTCCCAGTCTTGCGGTGTCAGGGCCGCCACTGTTGCCAGCCCGAGAGGGGAATTGGAGGTCCGCTTGTCCCGGACAATTTTGTTCAAGGCCCAGGAAAAACTCCAGAAACTTTCCGGAAATTTTGGATTGATGAGGAGGAGTTTCATGGGGGATGATTTTTAAGATGACAACCAGATCATTCCAACATGATTTACATCATGCTCTTGGTCAAATAAAGCTTTTTCAAATTTAACATTCTCGTTGACCCATTCCCTTATAATATGTACAATGTACATATTGTGGTAAGGTTTGTCTGGGATGACGACAAGAACAGGGAGAATATCAAAAAACATGGAATTTCTTTTGAGGAAGCCAAAACAATATTTTTCAATACGCCATTGGAAATTTTTTATGATCCTGATCATTCTCAATCGGAGGATCGTTACATCGCAGTTGGCATGAGCGAAAAAGGACGAATGTTGCTGGTTGTCCATTGTGAAAATCCTTCAGGAACGGAAATCAGAATTATTTCGGCAAGAAAAGCGACCAAGAAAGAACAACAAACGGTTTTTGGAGGTGCCAAATGAGACAGGAATATGATTTTTCAAAATTGAAGAAGGCAGAACCCAAATATCTCAAATATTTGAAGGAGCCTGTGACTATTCGTCTCGATCCCCAGGTTATTTCCTATTTTAAAAAATTGGCTCGTCAAAGTGGTGTTCCTTATCAATCACTTATCAATTTTATTCTCAAGGATTACATCAACCTGGGGTTGAGTCCCAAAGCAGGGTGGAATCAAAGGTAGGGCTTCAGGAAACACCCAGTGGAAAAGGATAAGGCCCTTTAAGTGGAATCGGTTCGATGAATTTTTTTCTGAATTCCGGGTCCTGCATCCGGCAGGCTTTGGCTCTCTGATCGTAGGGAGGGGTAGCGGTCATTTTGTTCCACAAATTGGCGATTGATTCTTCCGGAAATCGCCCCACTGTCAGTGGGGTAAAATCGCACGGGCACATCTCCCCCCGGGAGGTCAGATAAAACTGGGTGTTGGCGGCAAAACAAAAGGCGCTTCCCCCCTCGCCGCAGGTCATGGTCGATTGCCAAGAATCAGATTTTTTCATGATTCATATCATTATATTTGTTCACACATCGCCCACTATTTGATCAATGGCTTCCCTCCAGGGACAGGCGAGAACGTTTGAAAAACATTTTCTGTCGGGATCGTTCGAAATCAGATATTGTTGGGGCGACTTGAAATCAGCTCCCAGTGTGATCAACCCTCTGGCATGGCGTTCATCCACCTTGCCCGCCGATTTGATTTCTATCAGCAAAGGGTCCCGTTTTCCGCGCTCGATGATCAAATCAATTTCCAGATCCTCGTTCACGCGCAAATAAGAAAGTTTAAATTGTTTCTCCTGGTAACCCGACTTTCTCACTTCGAGGGTAAATGATGGGCTAAGTATTTGATTTTTCGTACGGCAGGTTCAAAGGTTTACACTACATGACACACTGACCGCTGAT
>SBBF01000047.1 GCA_005240075.1 Nitrospira sp. | reverse complement strand
TGAACGTGAACATGAAGAAACATCAATGAAGAAGGCTGCTTGAGGAAAAAAAATATGGAAGCTGTTAAAAAATTTCAACTAAAAACTGGACATCGTCCTTAGTTCAATTTGATTATCATGAACTTGATAGAAAATTAATCAAATACGCTGAAAAAATCTTGATGGGTCTTATTTCGTCGACTGATGCCATCAAATCATGGAACATGTACACCCCTACTCCGCAAGGTATAGGACCTCTTTTTATGGGAGGTACACGGATGGGCACAAATATAGAAAATTCCGTTGTCAATTCGTTTGGACAAGCCCATCAAATTAAAAATCTTTTCATTCTTGGGACCGGCGTTTTTCCTACTTCTGGTCGTGATGCTCCAACACAAACGATCATGGCATTAGCATTGAGAACGGCAGAACATGTGATCAAATATCCAAGCTGAATCGGTATAATAAACACATTAAAGTTGCAAATTTTTCATCCCGTGGCGCGATTTTCCCAAAATTCCTCCCGTCGGCCGCTGATCTGACAGCAACGTAGAGCGATAATTGCTATAAAAAGGGACCCTTCGATTTTCGTTCTCTATCAGAGAACATTTTTTTATCACTTCCGCAACTCTCGTTGAATTGTTGCCGATAATAAAAGAAGCGTTGGGGTAATGGAAGGGAGATCATATGATAAAACAAATAGGGACTTATTTTTTTCTCATTCTTGTTATTCTTAACTTCAACCGGTGTGGCAGGGAAACCATTTCGGAAACGCCCGCTTCCGAAACGGGTTCTCCCTCGGCCGATTCCCACCTTTCCTCGCAGGTGGTCTATCATGATTACGATTCTGATGGAGATATTGATGCTGTCGTGACACAGACTTTTGACAGCAATGAAAATCTGACCCAAATGACATATGATGATGAAATGAATAGTGATCTGCCAGATTCTACTTCCAAGTTTTATTACGACAGCAACAATAATCTGGTTAAATTTACCGCTGACTCTGACAACGATGGTGTTGTCGACATGACGTCGACGTTCACATATTCGTATGATTCATCAAATCGGAAAGCAAAAATAAAAAACTATACAGATGGGGAACTGTCCTATGAAGAAACGAGAAGCTATGACTATGACGATGAACGGGAAATGTACTACCTGTTGAGCACCTACTATGATGCGGATGGTTTGGTAACATCAATATCTATTAGTTATTACGATGATGAAGAAAAATATGAAAAACTTGAACAACCGGAAACAGGTTACATCTTGCACGAAGACTCCTTTGTATCGATGACTCATGAGTTTGATTCCTATGGAAATGAGGTCTCAAGCACCCTGAAGAACATCAGTTACGAGGGGGAGGTCAATGACGAAGTATTGCTCGAAATGATCGAGGCTTTTGAAGCAGGTTCTCTTGACGATGAAATTTATTATACCTTGAACACGACTTATACTTTTCAATATGATTCTCATGGAAATAAGTTGTCCGAAATAAAAGAGTCTGAGGGTTATTATTACGAAAGTTTTACCGAGTTGACTGAAGGTATATTGCATGCCTTCTATGTGAATAAATACTCAGACGATTCAAGTAGTTCCTTGGAGGATGATGACGATGACCATTATCCGGTCACGTTTGATTGTAACGATTCTTCCAGCAAAGTGACCTTTGAAGAAGGAGGGGAGTGCGATTAAAAAAATCGAACAGTTTCAAAGTTTGTATAATTTTTGGGCTCGGGTGTTCAATAAGCAAGGTTCTCTATGCCAATTTTATCCAAGTGTTATAATAACAGTGAGATTGCGATCGACCCCTTTCAAGATCCTGAAGCACTGAAACAACAGCAAAATCTGGATACTGATCACAATGGACGCCTCCATCTCAACGAAGCCCAGGGACATGTCTTATGGGCCCCCAATGGCGAGACAGGGGTTATGATTCGATCCGGTGAGGAGCTGGCCCTGTTCCAGGCGATGACCCGGAGCCGTCAGTATTTCAGATCAACACTCGGATTGGCAGAATCTGGATTGACCAATTTTGGAAGAAACAACCCCAAAACAACAACAGAAGAATGGTTGAGCCAGATGGCCGCTAGGGGGCAGTTGCATCAGCGTGCCGTTAAAACGATCCCTCCGCCAAATAGTCAATTAGGTGCACGGGAGATTCTGGATATCAAACCGTGCGGCGAAGGATATCAACTTCTTCTGAAATTTGATTCGCCCATCAAAGAACAGATCATTTTTGCCACATTGGAACTCAGATATTCGAGAGGGGACATGATTGTAGAATGTGCCGGTTTCCCTCTTAACCTGAACGTGTATTATGAAAATTCCCATTTGCAGGAATTGCAACATATTATTCTGATAGAAATTTTTGAACTATTGAAAACACCCATTTCCGGAATACCGGAATCGTTAAGGCAAGCCTATTGTGACAGATTGGAAGCTCGTGAGTTCCAGAATAATTACAAGAATCAGAAGAATGACAACGAAAAACCGACGAGCCAACAAAATCCCTTCTACGATCAACTCAACCGATCCGGTTGGTCCTTAAACGCTGTTGTCGATCTGGGAATCAAAACTGACGAGCCGTTCATAACGGAGATTTTATCCAAGGGATTTTTGACACAATCAGAAACAGAAACGCTTGGTAAAGCCATCAAATCAGTCCCCCGTTATCTGTACAAAACTTTGGCCGCCTCGTTTGATGGCGAAAAACTTGAGGCGCTTGATTTTTGCGTTCTTGAAGACAAACATATGGCTTACAATTCTGAAAAAGAGGTGTCGGGTTATTATAGCAAGGGATCTGTTTATATTTGCCGATCGATGCTCCATCAGGATCCCTCAACAATCCAAAAAATGCTTACTGAACTTCTGGTCCACGAACTGGGACATGCGTTGTTGGTTCCCACTCGAGAGTATGCGCCCGATGCTCTTTTTATTGCCGAATACAGAAAGGAAATTGAAAATAGAAGTGACTATAGCCGTTTTTTGGGGGTTTCACTCTATCAAATGAGAAACGATGACGAATTTCTGGCCGAAGCTATCCTCGCTTATGTGACTGGCGAAACCGACGATTTTCATGAACAGTGGTTGGGGGCACTTTCACGATCTGAGTTGCGTCAAAAACAGCCAGAAATGTATATCGCCCTCAAACTTTTTCTCGAATCCGATTCCAGGGGAAACTGTTGTTTCTTCTTTAAGAAGAATCTAAAAATCCTTGAAGAAATGGCCAAAAATAAAAATTACCTTAATCCCACTTATTCTCCCGACCAGCTGGCCCGGAATTTCTGGAAAATCCACGGCACCTTTTACTCCTCCATTCTTTGAGTCTTCGGAGAATCAACCAAGCTAGTTTGGATGGCATCGTCATGCTGGCCCTGGCCAGCAGGGCCAAGGGGGTTCACAACGGACTGTTTTCGGTGAATCAAGGGACAAAATTCCGGGGAGCGAGCCCTCAACCGAGCCAGATAAGGCCTTATTATGCAACACCCATCAGGGTTCCAGAGAGTCTGTTATCAAGGCTGGAAGCCACACGAGGTTTGAGTCAAAAACCGATCGAAGTGGATGCCCCTTCGCAAGGGAATAGGGGAAACCGAGATGTCGGAATCGTTCCTGCTCTGATGAGAGAAAGACAAACAGTGCAGGGAGAGGGGTTGCAAAGGGGAGAATCAATCAAATGATCTCTGAAAAACCCTCTTTTCGCGAATACTACGAAGAGGCTATTGACCGTCTTGCCGACCCTGCCAGGGCCAGGAGAGTTGTTCTGAAAGAAAGATTGAAAAAAGATCTGGAACCTGTAGATCATTCAAGTGCAATAAGAGGAGATCTTGTGCCAGGAGACCCTAAGCAATCATATGCGCGAGGACCTTTTGATAACAAAGAGCTTCGTGCTTTATATAACTCAGGGGAAATTCCTATCGGATACGGAGGCTATTTGTCATCCCCCACGAAAGCCAAAAAAACATGGGGTTTTCTTGAGGATGAAGGCCCCTTAGACTCGGACTAAGAAAAGTAGACAAAATATTTTACAAAATTATGTTGAAGAATCAACAAACACTCGAAAAATTAAAAGCCGAAAAAGATCAAAAATAGCTTAAGGCCCAAATGTGGTCAAAACAAAAAAAACTGATTGCCACTTGGACTCTCATTTTGATTGGTAGTGGAATGACTCTATTAAACTGGTATTGGCGACTTAGTGAAGGTCATTTTGGCTTAAAGAGCGCCTTTTTTGGTCCCATCTTTGCGATGGTGGGGGTCGCTTACTTGATTTTACCTCCACTACCTCTTACGGCGACAGATCGTTCCTTGCCTTTTTTGCGACGTTTCAAAAATACGCCGCTTAAATGGAACTTGGTATTGATACTGGCAATCGTACTGGGATTCATTAATTTATGTTTATTGAAGTACTTATGACTATGAAAAATATTTATGGCTCAAAGAATTCGACCCCCTTCGGGCTTATTGCAGAATCGCTGGATTCAACACGATTGCGGTGGTGGGTTCCCCCCATTGTCAGGGCGAACCCTGTGGCCAGACCTCCCACCCGACGAAGGGTAATTTCGTCCTCCCCCCGTACAGTAAACTCTTGTTGCCTGTAACCTCCATAGACCTGGAGTCCGAGATTGAAATCCCATTTGTCACTCGTTTTCCTATTCCCCATCACTCCCATTTGGAGACCTGTACCCCAATAGCCCGCAACGTTTTGGGTGCTATCGCCATCCAGCCTGACATTCCCCGATCCACTCCCTCCTTCGACATAGAGGGAAGGGGAAAGGGATAATGATTTTTTGGCATCGCGAGCAACGGTGACATCAACACCGATCGGTTCTGCTTTAAGTCCGACGCCATGGATATTTAAATCAGCTTTATTTTGGAGTCCTCCTCTGAAAACAAGGGCGCCCCCTGAAAAAATCTGAACATTGGGTCTTGGCTGGGCATACCCCACACGAAGTCCCTCGGTTGCTTCAATATTTCCATAAGTCTGCTCTCCTTTTGGGGCACCCGGTGCATACCAAAGCCCGGCACCAGAAGGAAAAACAGGGGAAATGGTCAGATCAGAAGCTGTAGCTGTTGGGGTTGTACCTGGTGCGGCTGGAGCTGGGACGGATACTGCGGTTGCTGGTGCTGCTAGTATTGTTGACATAACTATTACCTCCTTAAAAACTTTAATCTTCCCCTCTCTCAATTAGTCTTATCGGCAGATTCCCAAAAAAGTTGTCTTTTTTTTCAAAAAAAAGAATTTTTTGTTCTCTATGAGAGAACGACTTATTTTTGATTTTTTAAAAAGATGGGTGGAGCAGTCTATCCATGACCTACTGAGGCATGCCCAGCCGATGGCGAGAAAGGTTTTGCCGCGGCATCAGAAGCTGGCGGCGGGTGAAAATTTAGAAGCCCGGAAAGAATTCTTCAAAAAAATCGGCTTGAACTATAATAATGTAGGCCCCCTGGGCCCTCCTTGCAAAATCCGATAGGAACAAGCCGGAAAACTTGTGCCCGACGGCACAAGGCAAACGGCGCGTTAGTAAAATGTGGGCGCGACAGGGATTGAACCTGTGACCCCCTCGGTGTAAACGAGGTGCTCTACCGCTGAGCTACACGCCCAGGAAACCTATTTTCCCTTTCTTTATTCTTTTTGGGAAACATTTTTTTATTGGATTTATTAATACAATCCGATAATTAATTTTTTGGGAGTTTTTGGGGCCGTAGTTCAGTTGGTTAGAACGCCTGCCTGTCACGCAGGAGGTCGCGAGTTCGAGTCTCGTCGGCCCCGCCATCAAATAGTAGAAGAGGTGATCGTTTAAGAGGCAGGAATAATACTCACTCTTTTTCGATCTGCCCCATCATTGTCAAACTTGACCAATCCAGCCACTTTGGCAAACAACGTATGATCGCTTCCCATGCCGACGTTGAGGCCGGCATGAACAGGGGTCCCCCGTTGACGAACCAAAATCTCCCCCGCCAAAACCTTCTGCCCCCCGTAACGCTTGACTCCGAGCCGTTGTCCTGGCGAATTGCGTCCGTTCCGCGATGACCCTCCTGCCTTTTTATGAGCCATTTTATTGTGGGGCCCCTAGCCGAAGGCTCCCCTTCGGGGTCGGCCCGTTTGTTGCTACTTGCGTTAATTTACCCCGTGGGATAACATGCATATCCCACGGGGTGAATTTCGGGCCTCAGATGGCCCCAAACCCCGCGCTCACCACTGGCAAAGCCAGATGGTTCGCTTGAAACATTAAGCACTAATTTCCTGAATCTCGACGCGCGTTTGGAACTGCCGGTGCCCCTGTTTTTTATGATACCCCTTGCGCCGTTTGTATTTGTAGATGGTCACCTTTTCTCCCTTTCCCTGGGAGAGGATTTTAGCAGACACCTTCGCGCCCGCCACAAAAGGGGTCCCAATTTTAACCTCATCCCCCCCGACCATCAAAATCTGGTCAAAGGTGACTGAATCTCCCGCTTGTCCTTCCAGTTTTTCGATGTTCAGCTTGGTGCCTTTAGAAACAGTATATTGTTTACCGCCTGTTTTAATAATCGCTTCCATCGTTTCCTCGAATTTGCGGACCCTATTATAAGGACTCTCTTTTTGTCAACCCCTAGTCACAATATCAAATTTTTCCATCGGGAGGCTGTCCACCACTTCCACCACAATCCTTTTTTTCAGTCGATTTTCCACCTCGTCCAAATGCCCCCTTGCTTCATTAAATAATACCTGAGCCACGCGAGAATGCACGTACAGCACAACCGCCCGGCCGTTCAAATGGGGGACTGTCCGCTTCAGTTCACGGAAAAGCTCAAAGGTGACGGTCAGAGGAGTCTTGACATGCCCCTTTCCCCCACAGGCATAGCAGGTTTCCGAAATCATCTGCGTCAAAGCGTCGCGCGTCCTCTTGCGGGTCATTTCCACCAGCCCCAGTTCGGAAATCTTGGAAATGGTTGTCCTGACCTTGTCTTTCCTCAGAGCATCCTTCAAGGCATAAAAAACTTTCTGTCGGTTGGTATACCGCTCCATATCAATAAAATCGATGATGATGATGCCGCCGATATTTCGAAGACGAAGCTGGTAGGCGATTTCGTTGGCCGCTTCCAGATTGGTTTGCAGAATAGTTTCTTCAAAATCGTGCCTTCCCACAAAACGCCCTGTGTTGACGTCAATGGCGGTTAACGCCTCGCTCGAATCAATGATGATGTACCCCCCCGACTTGAGCCAAACTTTTTTCCCCAGGGCCCGATTGATCTCCGTTTCAATCCCATAAACATCAAACAGCGGAACCTCGCTGTTGTAGAGTTCAACCCGGTTGGCCAGATCGGGCATGAACTGCCTCATGAAATTCAAAACTTCTTTGTAATCCTCCTCCGAGTCGATCACGAGCTGATCGATGTCGTTGGACATCAAATCGCGAACGGAACGGAGGACCAACCCCATGTCTTGGTAGAGGAGGGCTGGCGGTTTGGCTCTCTCCTGTTTTTCATAAACCCCGTTCCAGATGCTTTGAAGATTTTGAACATCCGCCGTTATTGATTCCTCGGCCGCTCCCACGCTCATCGTCCGGGCAATAAAGCCCCCTTTCCCGGGGCGTGCTTTGGTAATGATTTGTCTTAATCGCTGGCGTTCTTCGTACGAACCGACTCTGCGGGAAACGCCGATGTGATTGACGGTCGGCATCATCACGACATACCGTCCCGGCAGAGAGATGTGGCAGGTGATCCTCGCCCCTTTGGTTCGGATCGGTTCTTTTTCCACCTGGACAACGATGGTTTGTCCTTCCCGGACAACATTCTCAATTTTGGGGAGCGGTTCCCGCCATCGTCTCCCTCGACGCGGCGGCCGGGAGGGGCCCTCTGTTCCTGTCGCCTCGGCCTCCTCATCTTCTTCGTCTTCTTCCATGTCTTCAAAAAGATCGGGGATGACATCGCTGACGTAGAGGAAGGCCGCCTTCTCCAGTCCAATATCGACAAAGGCCGCCTGCATTCCGGGCAAAACCCGAGTCACTAATCCCTGATAGATATTTCCTGCGATTTGCTGATCGCCAGCCCGTTCAATGAAGAGTTCGGAGATGGCGCCGTTTTCCAACCGGGCAATACGGGTCTCCCCCGGCGTGATGTTCATGATGAGTTTATGTGACACTTCAAATCCTTATTAAGGGTCATCCGCTCATTCCAGCTTGGACCCCAAAACTTAAACCAATTTTTAAAAATCGGATCCCCTCTAATTCCCTCGGTTCCTTTTCCAGGAAAGCCTTGACAACTTCCTGCGGCTTTAAGCTCCCTTCCTGAGATTGCCTGATGCTCACGACCAATTCATCCGGAAAATGTTCAAGATCTGTCTGGACATGATCTTTTAAGCTGAAAATCTTCTCCTTTTGATCAGAAATTCTCCTCCACATTCTGTTTTCTCCTCCGACAAAACCGTGAAGAACATCTCGAAAGGGCTCCAAATTCCCTTTCTCGGACCAGATTTTGTAATCCATTGAGGTAATTGAAGAATAGATGGAGGGGATTTTTCTGTCAACTCTTTCGGAGACAAGGATTTTAACCCCATGAGGGAGCCGTTCGTTTAATTGTTGCGAAAAAAAATCAGGTTCTAGAGGGGAAATTAATTCCAGATCAAAATATTCCCATTCACTTTCTATTCCCAGGGAAAGAGGAGGCCCCATGGCCAGCTTCATTTGGGGATGAAACCCCTCCGAATAACGGACCGGAAAACCGGCGCGGGTGATCGTTCGTTTCATCACCTGTATCAATTCCAGATGCCCCATAAATCGGGCATCCCCGGTTTTGGAATAACGGGCGCGAATTTTGAATAATGGTAGGGGCGATCCCGCCCCGCGGGGGCCTTGTGATCGCCTGTCAGGTTGGGCGAATACAAGATTCGCCCCTACAGATGTCCACCCATACGCCTCCCGATTCCCTTTTTTCACGACAACCGGTTTTTCATCCACGACATAAATCCGGTTTTTGACCTCCCTGAAATCGCAAACGCCGCAATCCGAACAACGGGCGACACTGCAGTCTTCGGTAAAAGCCTCGCGTTGAGCTTTTTCATATTCCTCCCACAAAAATTCCTTGTCCATTTGCGCGAACAGATGATCCCACGGCAAAACCTCCTCCCTGTTTCTCTTCCGATGAAGGTAGAAAGCGGGATCGACTCCCCACTTTTCAATCGCTTGGCTCCATTTGGCAAAATCAAAATGTTCCTCCCATTCATCAAACCGGCATCCTTCCTGAAAGGCGAAATAGAGAAGTTGAGAAACGCGGCGGTCCCCGCGCGATAAAATCCCTTCCAGATAACTCATTTGAGAATGATGATGCTTGAAGTGAATCCGCCGATCTCCCAAATTCCGGCGGACGAGTGCATATTTTCTCTCCGTTTCCTCGATGGTCATCTGCGGCTCCCATTGAAACGGCGTATGCGGCTTGGGAACAAAGGAAGAGACGGAGGTGTTCAGTTCAGCTCGAGGGCTGAAACCTCGGGCAATCTGGTGGCACTGACGCGACTCGTCGGCAATTCCCAGAACATCGTCATCGTTCTCAAAAGGGAGCCCCACCATGTAATACATTTTCAGCAGCTGCCAGCCGGCCGAAAAAGCATTTTTCACGGCTACATGAAGATCCTCTACTTTGTTTCCCTTGTTGATCACCCGCCTCATCCGCTCGCTTCCCGCTTCCGGGGCGATGGTGAATCCGGTTCTCCGGACTTTTTTGATCTGCTCAATCAGATCGGGAGTCATTTTTTCAGTCCGTGTGGCGGGAACCGAAAGAGAAACTCTTTTATCGGCATAGCGCTGGTTTAATTCGCTCAAGAGAGGGACCAAACAGGCGTAGTCAGCGGCTGAAAGCGACAGGAGAGAGATTTCATCAATTCCGGTCTGGCGGTACGACTCCTCGGCAATTTTCAAAATTGTTTCCGGAGAGCGCTGGCGGACCGGACGGTCAATGTAGCCCGCTTGACAAAAACGGCAGGCGCGGTTGCATCCCCGCTGGATTTCGATGCCAATCCGATCGTGGATGGTTTTGATCGACGGAACCAAAAGACGGGTGGGGAAAACCGCCGAATCAATTTCTTTGAGCGTTCTTTTGTTTATTTTTTCGTATCCCGGTTTGAGCGGCGTGACCGCTTGTAAGGTTCCATCGCTGTTGTATTCGGGTTGGAAAAATGAAGGAACATAAATTCCCTCGATTTCAGAGAGGGCGTGTAACAACAGGGATCGTGAATCATGTTTTTTTTGCACCGTTTTGATCACATCCAAAACAATCTCCTCTCCATCCCCCAAACAGGCGGCGTCCAGAAAATCAGCCACCGGCTCAGCATTCATGGTACAGCCGCCGCCGGCGATGATAAGGGGATGGTCGTCCGTTCGCTCCTTTTGCCAGACCGGAATTTGGGCCAAATCGAGGATGTTGATCATGTTGACATAGGTTAGTTCATAGGTGAGTGAAAAACCGATGATGTCAAAAGCAGACAGAGGTTTTTTTGATTCCAGCGAGAAAAGGGGGATTTTTTTTTGGCGAAGTGCGTCTTCCAAATCGAGGTCAGGGGCAAAACAACGCTCAGCAACGACGTGCGGGAGTCGATTGAGAATCTCATACAAGATTTTTAATCCCACATGACTCATCCCCATTTCGTACTTGTCCGGAAAGACCAGACAGACCTTGATTTCCATCTGGTCAAAATCCTTTCGGATAACATTCACTTCGTTTCCCAGATAGCGGCTGGGACGTTCGATTTTTTCAAGAAGAGAATAAATAGGAGTCATTGATAATTTTATACGGGGGGAACACTGTTGAAGGCAAGTTAAAAGCCGACAATCCTTTTGAGTATTCTTCGGGAACGCTCCGATGTTCCAGGCCAGGGGTACTGATCTTTTTTTCGCAAGATCAAATAGCTGATGACAGCCCAAACGGCCAGAATTGCAGGAATCACAATGAATATTTCTTTTGACATAGGGTATACTTAAATTTACATGCAAGAAAAATGCCATTCTGCGTCAATCAATTAAGATATTGAAATTTAAATATTTTTTTTGATAAGACGCATGACACAGTGCGTAATTTTCTCTCTCAAAATGAGAAAAAAGTCAATTTCATGACATGCTGCGTCATGGTTTGTGGACAACTTTGGGGATAGAAATTTGAAGCCCCAGCTCCAGCATTTGTTTTGCATCGACTGGGGAAGGAGCCTCCGTCATCGGGTCGGTTGCTTTTTGGGTTTTGGGAAAGGCAATGACATCGCGGATACTGGTGGAATGGCTAAGCAACATGATCAAGCGGTCCAGGCCAAAAGCAATTCCGCCATGCGGGGGGGCACCAAATTGAAGCGCCGTCAGCAAAAAACCAAACTTCGCTTTGGCCTCCTCCCGGCTGATTTTTAAAATATCAAAAACTTTGGATTGGGTAGCGGGATCATGAATACGAATCGATCCCCCGCCGATTTCATTTCCATTCAAGACCAGATCATAAGCATTGGCTTTGGCTTTGAGGGGATCGGAATCAAGAAAAGCAAGATCAGACGACTTAGGCGATGTAAAAGGATGATGGACCGCCACCGGACGCTTTTCTTCCGCCTCCCAGTCAAACATCGGAAAGTCAACGACCCAGGCAAATTCGTACTTATTGTCGTCAACCAGTTTGAGATCAGTGGCAATTTTTTCGCGGAGATTTCCCAGAGAATCATTGACCACTTTCGCCGGACCCGCTCCAAAAAAAACAATATCCCCTTTTTTGAGACTCAGCGTTTCTTGAAGAGATTTTTTTTCATCTTCCGATAAAAATTTGGTGATGGGCGACTGCCACTCGGTGTCCAAAATTTTGATATAAGCCAACCCTTTGGCCCCATAAATACCGGCAAATGAGGTCAATTCATCAATTTCTTTTCTTGAAAAATCAGCTTTCCCTGGAACGACCAGAGCCTTGATCAGCCCTCCTGAACGGGCAATCTCCCCAAAAACCTTAAACCCGGAATTTAAAAAGAGGGGGGTGACCGTTTTCAACTCCAATCCAAAGCGAAGATCAGGAGCATCCAAACCAAATCGTTCGATGCAATCATCGTAGGAAAGTTTTTTGAAGGGGATTTGAAGATCAACCCCCAATGCCCCCTTCCAGACCGAGGCGATCAATCCCTCCATCACGGATAGAACATCCTCACGATCGACAAACGACAATTCTATATCGATTTGGGTGAATTCCGGCTGGCGATCGGCGCGTAAGTCTTCGTCGCGAAAACAGCGGACGATTTGATAATATTTTTCAAAACCGGCTACCATCAAAAGTTGCTTGAAGAGCTGGGGCGATTGGGGAAGAGCATAAAAATGACCCTGATGAATGCGCGAGGGAACGAGATAATCGCGCGCTCCTTCAGGTGTTGATTTGGTTAAAAAGGGGGTTTCAATTTCCAAAAAACCATTTTGGACCAGATAATCGCGGACAATCTGCGAAACTTTTGAGCGAAGAACCAGATTGTTCTTCAAAGGCTTTCGCCGCAAATCGAGATACCGGTAAGTCAGTCGGGTTTCTTCATTCACATCAATTTCATCTTCCAGCGGAAAGGGGGGAGTTTTTGAGCGATTAAAAATTTGCAAGGCATCCGCGTCAACCTCAATCTCGCCGGTTAATAGTTTGGGATTGGCCATCCCTTCCGGCCGTAGTTTCACAACACCGCGAATACCGATGCAATATTCGGAACGGAGTTCTCCCGATTGACTGTGAACGTCCGGGTTTGCCTCCGGACTGAAAACAACCTGGGTCACCCCTTCCCGGTCGCGCAGATCAACAAAAATCAACCCCCCATGATCACGCCGCGTGTTGACCCATCCCATCAGAACAACGGTTTTTCCCACGTCATTCTTCGAAAGTTGTCCGCAGTGGTGGGTTCGTTTGAGTTCGGAAATAAAATGATACATTTATATACCTTCCCGCTTCGCCCCTTCGGGGCTTTGCGATGAAGGAGGCCTCCAAGTTCAGGACTGGCAAAGCCAGATCCTTCATCATCTGGCGTTCGAGTGTTTTCAATCTTTTTTATCTTTAACAAATTAGCTGACGGAGTACATAAAAAAATGAGGATCAAGGTTGTCTGATTTTTTTCAACTCAAATTCCCGAAGAACCGTATAAACTGACCCCGTCTTGGCTGGAATACTTTTGAAAAACAGAACGCGGTCGGCGATAAAATCGCCGAATGAAACTGATTTGGCTTCCTGCCAGCGCTTTAGAAAACCACTTGAAGGTTTTTCTTTTAGGCGGGCGATGGTGAGATGCGGAGTAAAGGACCTTTTTTCTATCGGGAAACCATGGCCTTCAAAAAATGCTCCCACAGCCTGGGCCAATTGTTTGAGCGGGTCGAGCTCACCCGAAATGCCTACCCAAAGAAGGGGGGGTTTTCCTCTTTCCGGAAATTGACCTGTCCCTTTTGCATATAACTTGATGGGATCAAAAGCCGCAAGGATTCTTGAAAAACCGGGATAAAACTCTTTTTCAAATCGTTCCTCTTCCACGGTTCCCAAAAATTTGAGCGTTACATGCAGGGATTCCGGTTTTTTCCAACGGATAGAAGGTGCCTCCTTTTGCAGAGATTCCATCCAGTCTTGAATGGATTTTTTGATCGTGTCTGGAAGGGGAATTGCTACAAAGGATCGGATGGGAGGCATGACCCATTATCTCCCGAACAATAGGGGAATGGCACTGAAAAATCTATTTATACAAGTGTATAATTTTATATAATTGTGTAAATGAAATAGAGGGATCTTCTTGCGCAGGCCGGGGGGCTGAACAGCAAAAGTGGCAAATGAGACAAAAATTTTGGATGAATTTCTCCTTGGCCTGTTATGCCACTGGAGAGCCAAGCGGTAGATATTATAGTAGACTCGACATTTTTGTTTGCCGTGCAAGTCAAAAAAGAGGTAAAAAAGAAGGATGTCATTAGCCTCTATTCAAATCAAAATGATCAAGAGGTTATTGGATACCGCCACCGACGATAAAATTGCCCATGCGCTTGACAAAATTCATCCCTCCGAACTTTCCTTTCTTTTTTCCGAACTGAACGAAAACCAGACCCGCCGGCTGATCGATTCGCTCACCCTCCTGGCCAAAGCGGGGCAAACCTTACGGGAACTCCCCGATTTTCTTCTGCCCGATGTTCTGGAGCAAATTTCCGACAAAAAATTTTCCGATATTCTTTTGAGAATGGAACCGGATGACTCCCTCTTTTTGTTGCAAAAAACTCCGGAGGGGCGTTGGCCGATTTTGCTGGAAGCACTTCCAGAGCTCCAGCGGTCGCGCATTGAAAAATTATTGATCTATCCCAACAACTCCGCCGGCAGTGTGATGACCTCCAATTATATTACGGTTCGCTCGGAAATGACCGCGCAGGAAGCGGTGGAGCATCTCCGATCTCATCCTGAAATCAAGGGGGCTTTTTATATCTATGTTGTTGATGACACGAATCATCTGGTGGGGGTTCAATCCCTTCGTCAACTGGTCATGGCGCCGCTGGGGACCAGAATTAAAGATATCATGGACCGCGATGCCCGCGCAGTTCTGGCAACCGATGACCAGGAAAAGGTGGCCCAGATTGTCGGTCAGTACAATCTGTTGGCCATTCCAGTTACCAACGAACAACGGGAACTTGTGGGAGTGATTACGGTAGATGACGTGATTGACATTGTCAAAGAGGAAGCCACGGAAGACATCTACCATCTAGCTGGATTA
Source organism: Nitrospira sp. (assembly GCA_005240075.1). Taxonomy (GTDB): domain Bacteria; phylum UBA10199; class UBA10199; order UBA10199; family SBBF01; genus SBBF01. The sequence goes on along the minus strand of SBBF01000047.1, from coordinate 819 downwards.
TCCGAAGCCGATCGGGCCATGACTCCCGTAGCAACCAAGGTCAAAAAGAGGCTCCCCTGGATGATTCTTAATTTAATCACCGCATCGCTGGCGGCAACGGTGGTTGGTTTTTTTCTTCAGTCGATCGAAAAATTTGTCGCCTTGGCGGTTTTTCTTCCGATTGTGGCTGGTGTGGGGGGGAACGGCGGCATGCAGAGTTTAACTGTGATCACCCGTTCCATTGCGTTGGGGGAACTGGATTTCGTCAAGGTTCATCGGGCGGTTTTGAGAGAAATTGGAAATGGCATGATTGTCGGCGCGATTTGCGGCGCTTTGATGGGGTTAATCGGCTTTCTTTGGAAGGGAAATTTTTATTTGGGGCTGATTCTTTTTTTGGCGATGGTTTGTAATGTGATCATGGGGGCCTTGGCCGGCGCCCTCTTTCCTATTTTCTTTAAATTCCTGAAACGAGATCCCGCCATTGGAACGAGCGTGCTGGTTACTTTTTTTACGGATACTTTTGGTTTTCTCTCCTTTTTGGGGCTCGCTACTTTTTTTCTCCAATATCTGGGGTAAATTTCTTTTGCCCCACCGGATTGATGATAAATTACATTTAATGTGATTCTTATATTAAAATAAACATTTTTAGTGACTTATTTTATAAAGGAATTCGGAAATCGGGACTATGAAAACGTTGCCTATTTTAATTTTGAAGAACCCCTCCCATTGCATTCCCTGTTTGAACCCGACCTAACCCGACTTTCTCACTTCGAGGGTAAATGATGGGCTAAGTATTTGATTTTTCGTACGGCAGGTTCAAAGGTTTACACTACATGACAC
>SBBF01000026.1 GCA_005240075.1 Nitrospira sp. | reverse complement strand
GCCTCTGGCGGATGAAGTCCCCAGAGGTTTATCAAATATCCGCCATGTTTTGGCAACTGGTGTTTACGGTCTTGGAAGGAAAAACTGAGGCATTATGAGAAATTATGTTTGTCAGACGCAGATAACGGAAAGAATAAGTTGATCCCACTATTTTCGGAGTGATGTCATTGATCATGTGAAGGCAAGCCTATGCAGACTTTCCCAGTTGACAAAACGTACGTTTAGATGTACCTTTAGGAGTACCTTATGAAGGAGAGCCTATGTTGAAAAGCATGCCGATCATTGAAGCCAGATCCAACCTGACCAAAATTGCCGATAAGCTGGAAAAACATCCCGAAAACGGTGTTGTTGCTGTTACTCGGCGGGGAAAACCGGTCTTGGCTTTGATCAACTGGGATCTCTATGAGTCTGTGATGGAAACCTTGGAAATCACCCAGGACGAGGAATTAATGTCTCAACTGGCCCAGGGCATCAAAGAAATGGAACAGGGCAAAGGGATTCCTTGGGAGATTGCTAAAAAGAATTTAGGGCTCTTGTGACCTACCAGATTATCATCCAACCAACAGCACTTAAAATGTTGAAGGCTATCCCTGATCGGCGGATCCGGCAAAAGTTGTCGGAACGAATTGACGGACTGGCCCATGATCCAGACAAGCAGGGAAAGGCTTTGACCGATGACCTCGCCTCTTACCGAAGTTTGCGGGGAGTAGGGCAGAGATACCGAATTATCTATACAATAGACAAGAATCGGGTGATTGTTTTTGTGGTAGCCATTGGTCTCAGAAAAGAGGGGAGTAAAAAGGACATCTATACTCTGGCCAAAAAACTCATTGAACTCAAACTGGTGCAATAGAAGTGGGACAAAAGTCCCAGCCAGGAACTAAATTTTTTTTGATTCTTCAACTAACTTTTCGACCACCGACGGGTCGGCTAAAGTCGACGTATCTCCCAGGTTTGACAAATCCCCCTCCGCGATTTTTCGTAAAATTCGCCGCCTGGAGAAGGTAGCCTCCCATCGTATGCAGAACCCCTTTCGGTTTTCGGTCGAGCCGGAGGTATATCGGTCGGTTTCATGCGAATACGATTCCATTATAAACCTTCCCGCTCGCCCGCCTTAAGGCGGGCTTCGCGATGAAGGAAGCTGCCGAGCTCAGAACGGGCCAAGCCCGATTCTTCGATCCTTAGCGTGCAAAAAATACTTATCTCAAGGATCGTCTATTTCATGCAAGCGAAACTTGAAGAGGTTTTGAACTTGAAGGATGGCGGCGGTAAAGTGTCATTGTTTGCGAACCGGTTTGAAGGAGGGCGGAGACAACTGTGGCGCCTGCATCGTCCGGCAGATTCCCTTCGCGCCAGATAGAGTGGGGAGGATGAGAGCGATCCGACAAGACTGAAAGAATTGATTTTTTTTGAGTCCACTTGTTTTGAAGAATGTTGTTGGCAGTCTGGAGACGAGTTCGGGAAGCTAATGTGGAGAGATTGGGCGGTTGTTTAAGTTGGGGAGCCAGATAGTGGTTGGTATGCACTGTCGGAAGCGATGGACGTCTTAAGGCCATTTTTTGCGAAGTCAATTCGATTCCCAAATAACGATCTTTCTGCGCCAGATGGATTGATTGTCCAAAAGCGCGGCGGCTTTTTTGAATCCAGCTTAAACAATCCGCAACATTTTTGGCCGTAACCAGATGCCGCGTGATGAAAATTCGGGGGAGTCCCGGACGGGGATCAGGAGCGGGAAGATAATTAATGGCATGAACCAATCCATAAGAATTAAATCCGCACGAAAGACCGGGAAGATAGCCGTCATAGGCCACAATCAGATAAGATAATTGGGGAAGGTGGGCTTTAAGAATAAAAACGTCGTTTCTTTTGGGATCCCAGTCCTCGTTGTGGCCGATCAAAATTCGGTTGCCCGCTGATGTTTTGATTTTTGTGATGACGGTGGTGCATTTGTCGACAAAGGCTTTGAGTTCGGTCAGGTTCAGACGAAACAAATCGGGGAACGGAATCCCGGCCCCTTCCGCCATGGCTCTGATTTCTTCCAGATAATCGGGGGCCAGTTTGGCGGTGTATCCTGAAAATTCTTTTTCCAGTTTTTTAAGTTGATCTTTTTTTCCGCGGTAGAGCAGTCCTATTTCCCGATTCCAAAACTCCACTCTCTGTTCGATTGTTTTTTTTCTTTTTTTCCCGATCTGGCAGGCAATATCCAGAGGATCACCTGCCAGATCGAGAATAGTCAAGGGGGTTCGATTCACTACTGTTTGGAAACGTTTCCCCCCTGAATGACCAGGCTTTCTCCATCCTGGGCGGTGGCCGATGAACCGCTTGATTTCACGGTTACCGTGCAGGGGCCGGTGCCGATGTCGCGTGTGGAGGTTCCCCCCACACTCGAATCGGTGGTGCTGCTGCACTTGATCAGGATGTCGTGGCTGTCGCTGTCCTTGTTGGTCAGCTTGACCGATGCCCACGAAGTGCCTGCCAGTGAAAGAACCAAAACCAATGCTAAGAGTGTTTTCATGTTGATTCTCCTTTCGCGGGGGAGCTTATACTTATTTACTGGTTCAATACAAGTCCTAACCTGAGCTCATGTACCAACATTTTTTCTTCTACAGTCTTCAACCGATCCCTTTACAACCTCACTCCAATTTACTAGCGTTTTTTTTAGAATGTCTTTTGTTCATCTCCATAATCACACTGAATACAGTCTGTTAAACGGAATGATCCGAATTCCGGATCTGGTTCGCCGCGCCAAAGTGTATGGCATGGAGGCTGTGGCGATCACCGATTACGGCAATATTTTTGGAGCGGTTGATTTTTTTCAGGAGGCCAAAAAGGCACACATCAAACCGATCATCGGCTCTGTTGTCTGGCTTCCGTCCCACGATCAATTCAATCTTCGCCTGCAACGAAAAGGAATTGATTCTCTTTTTGGGCTGGTTTTGTTGATTCAAAACAAACAGGGGTATTTGAATCTCTGCCAGTTGTTGACCAAGGCTTGTCTGGAAGGGTTTTATTACAAGCCTCGCATTGACACATCCCTCCTCAAACAATTTAATGAAGGATTAATTTGCCTTTCCGGCGGATGGGAGGGGGCCATCAACCACCATCTGTTTGAGGGAAAGCGGGACGAGGCATCCCAACAGGCCGAGAAGATGGCTGAAATTTTTGGCGAACGTTATTATCTGGAGATTCAGGAAAATGGGGTGGAAGGGCAACATGAGTTGAATTTGGAAATTCTGGAGATTGCCAAAAAAGGGGGGCATCCGGTGGTGGCAACCAACAATTGCCATTATCTGAATCGTGACGATGCCGAAGCCTTTGAAGCGTTGATGTGCATCCAGACGGGAGCCACGCTTCATGGAGAGACCAGCCGGCTCAAATTTTCGACGGATGGTTATTATTTCAAAAGCGGGGAGGAAATGGCGGACGACTTTGCTTACTGTCCGTCGGCGCAAGAGGAGACAGGAAGACTGGCCAACCTCATCGATTTCGAGTTTGATTTAAAGACCCATTATTTTCCCCGCTTTGATCCGCCGGCCGGATTGACCCTCGATGATTATTTGCGTGAAGAAGCGATGAAAGGATTGGAGGAACGGTGGCCGGATATTGTCAAAAACTGTAATTCATCACTTAAAAAAACATATCAAACACGACTGGAAGATGAACTGGCGATCATCAAACAGACCGGCTTTGCCGGTTACTTTCTGATTGTTTCCGATTTCATCCGCTATGCCAAGAATCAGGGGATTCCGGTGGGTCCCGGAAGAGGATCAGCGGCCGGATCGCTGGTAGCCTATTGCACCCGCATTACCGATCTCGATCCGATCCCCTATCATTTGTTGTTTGAACGGTTTTTAAATCCGGAACGGATCAACATGCCGGACGTCGATATCGATTTTTGCGTGAACGGGCGGGATCAGGTACTTGATTATGTGGCGAAGAAATTTGGCAATGTTTCCCAGATTATCACTTTTGGGAAAATGAAGGCCAGAGGGGTCATCCGGGATGTAGGGCGGGTTCTGGATATTCCCCTGGAACAGGTGGACCGGATTGCCAAACTGGTTCCCACTACCTTGAACATTACCCTGGAAGAGGCCAAAAAACAGGAGCCGCGGCTCAAAGAGGTTGAAGAAAACGATCCCCAAATTCGCCGACTGATGGAAATTGCGGGCAAGCTGGAAGGATTGAACCGTCATGCCTCCACTCATGCGGCCGGGGTGGTGATTTCCGACCGCCCTTTGACCGATTTTTTGCCCCTCTACAAGGGAAGCATCGATGATGTGGTCACCCAGTTTGACATGAAGGCGGTTGAAAAAATCGGCCTCATCAAGTTTGATTTTTTAGGCTTAAAAACATTAACCGTTATTCATGACGCCCTTAAAATTATTCGTCGCACCCGAAAAGAGGATCTGAATATTTTAAGCATTCCCTTGAATGATCCGCTTGTTTATCAGCTTCTCTGCAAAGCGGACTCTGCCGGTATTTTTCAGTTGGAAAGTGAAGGGATGAAGGATCTGATGGTTCGTCTCAAGCCTTCGACTTTTGAAGATCTGATTGCCCTGGTGGCCCTCTATCGTCCGGGCCCTTTGGGTTCCGGCATGGTGGATGATTTTATCAACCGAAAACAGGGGAAAACGGCGATTGTCTACGACCTTCCGCAATTAAAATCGATTCTGGAAGATACCTATGGGGTGATTGTTTACCAGGAACAGGTGATGCAGATTGCCTCTCTGTTGGCCGGTTATACGTTGGGGGAGGCTGATATTTTAAGAAGGGCCATGGGGAAAAAGAAACCGGAGGAGATGGCCTCCCAGCAGGTCCGTTTTTTGCAGGGGTGTCTCGAACGAAAAATTCCGCGTCAAAAAGCGGAGAGGATTTTTGAATTGATGGCCAAGTTTGCCGAGTATGGCTTCAACAAATCGCACAGTGCCGCCTATGCGCTGGTTTCCTATCAAACCGCTTATCTCAAGGCGCATTACCGTGTGGAATACATGGCGGCCCTTTTGACCAACGAAATGCACGATACGGATAAAATTTTGGAATACATCCAGGATTGCCGCGCACACAATTTGAACATTCTTCCCCCCGACATCAACGAAAGTGATTACGGTTTTTCTGTCATTGATGATCAAACCATTCGTTATGGATTGGGGGCTTTGAAGAATGTGGGGGAGGGGGCAATCGAATCGATCGTTGTCATCCGAACCTCGCGAGGGAAAAAATTTGATTCTTTTCTCAATTTTATCGAGTCTCTCGATTTCAAGAAGATAAACCGGAGGGTGTTGGAATCGTTGATCAAGGCGGGAGCGCTCGATCAGTTTGGCAGCAGAAGAAAAGCGATGATGGAGATTCTCGACAAAAGCATGGAATGGGCCGGCCGGAGGCAGAGGGAATCCGAATCAGGGCAGGCCAATCTGTTTTCCTCGCTTGAAAGGAAGAGAGGGCAGAAGGTCGGGATTGCCGTTCCCGAAACGGGGGAATGGGTCGAGAATGAAAAGCTGAAGTTTGAGAAAGAATCGTTTGGTTTTTATTTTTCAGGCCATCCGTTGAGGAGTTATGAGGCTGAAATCAGAAGGGTAGCCACGACCGACTCTCAACTGGCGAACAAACTTTCTTCGCAGACGGAAGTAACGCTCGTGGGAATGATCTCGACCTTCCGCGTCATAACGACAAAAAAAGGGAGCCGGATGGCTTTTGTGAACCTGGAGGACCTGAAAGGTTCTGTTGAAATCATCATTTTCAGCGATCTTTTTCAAAAATGTGCCGATCTTTTGTCCCGGGAGACCCCTCTGGTCATCAAAGGAGCTATTGACCGGACCGATGAAGGTGCTAAAATAATAGCCAGGGAGGTGCTCGTCCTTACGGAATTTTTAAGCGACAAGACACGAAGCATCCATTTCAAAATACCTGCTCTTTGGCTTACCGAAGAGAAGTTGAAAGCCTTTTATGCTATTTTGAAAGAATTTTCAGGGGACTGCAGGGGCTATCTACACATGATAGAACCGGGACAGACGGAAACCATTTTGGAATTGTCCGGCGGCATTCGTTTGTCCGAGCCTGAACTTCTGACCGGGAGGGTCAACTCGCTTTTTGAAGGGAGGGTTGTCGAGTACCGTTTATAAATAAACAACGCCCCCGAGGGAAGAATCTGGCTAAAGCCAGTTCTGGCTTTGCCAGTTCTGACTTTGGTGGCTCGCTTCATGGACAGCCGAAGGGCCTGGAGTCCCAAGGCTGGCCGGAAGCTATATAATGATTCTATCCCGCAAACAAGAGAGAGCGTATCTTTTAGGCATCTGTACTGATCCCCGTATTTTATCCTCAGCGGAAGAATCTTTATCCGAGCTTAAATCTCTGGTTCAAACAGCCGGCGCTCTTCAGGCGGGCGAATGGCTCGCTTTGGTTCGGGATATCAGTCCGGCCACTTACCTCGGAAAGGGAAAGGTCGAGAAACTGAAAGCGATCGCTTGTGAACTTGAAGTCGATCTGGTGATTGTAGATGCTGAACTCTCTCCCACCCAAAACAGGAATCTGGAGGAAGAGCTGGGGGTGAGGGTGATTGATCGGACCGGTCTGATTCTGGATATTTTTGCCCTTCATGCCAAATCCAAGGAAGGAAAACTTCAGGTTGAACTGGCTCAGTACGAATATCTTTTCCCCCGGCTGGTCGGAAGCTGGACCCATTTTTCGCGTCAACGAGGAGGGGGGGTTGGATTGCGGGGGCCTGGTGAAACCCAGTTGGAAGTGGATCGCCGGCGGGTACGGGAACGGCTCACCTGGATTCGAAAAGAATTGGAGAAAGTTTCATCCTCCCGGCAGATTCACCGGACCCGAAGGGAAGGAGTCCCCATTCCGACGGTGACGCTGGTGGGATACACCAATGCTGGAAAATCAACTCTATTCAATTCCTTGGTGAATGCCAATCAGCAGTTGGCGCAAGACAAACTGTTTGCCACCCTCGACCCCAAAACCAAACGGTTAAAACTCCCTTCGGGAAGAGAAGTTCTTTTGACTGATACAGTCGGTTTTATTCGAAACCTTCCCCACCAATTGGTTGAAGCTTTTAAATCAACTTTTGAGGAGGTTGCCGGATCTCATCTGTTGATCCATGTGATTGACGGCGCCCATCCTTCCTGGAAGCATCAGGCCGAAGTGGTCGGTCAGGTGTTGTCTGATTTGTCGCTGGATCATCTTCCGATGATTCAAGTGGCCAACAAAATGGATACCCCTTCTTTTCATTTGAATGGAAATGGAAAAAGAATGATTCCGGTTTCGGCGTTGAATCAAAAAGGGCTCGATTTTTTATTGTCTGAAATCGATCAGGTTCTTTCACAAAACTGCTCGGCGGTGAAACTTTTTCTTCCCCACCCCTATGGAAAAGAATTATCCAACCTCTACAGCCATGGCAGGATTTTAAACTTTAGCAACCGGGTCAAAGGGGTATTAGTTGAGGTGGCCCTGCCGGAGAAGTGGCAAAGAAAATTTGCGGTTTATGCAGTCTGAATTTATTTTGTTTCCGTCAGACTTTTCAGTCCCTTTTTTCGGGCATTGACCAGAATAGCCATGTTCCCGCTGGGATGTTTGTTTTCATGCATCAATTGATGGCACTTTCCTGTTTCGTTGAATTCAAAAACCTGGCTTAAAGAGGGATGTACTTTTCCCTCAATCACCAAATCGTTGATTCCTTTGGCCTGTTCGTCATTGGCAAAATGGGAACCTTGAAACCGTTTTTGCCGCATCCAATGATAGCGAAGATCCATCGTGGCATTGTAGCCGCTGGTGCCGGCACAGATCACAATCATCCCGCCGGTATCGCAGACGAAGGCCGATGTGGGGACCGTATCCTCGCCGGGATGTTCAAAAACAATCCGGGGGTTTTTCTTGTCCCCCACCGCTTCCCAAATGGCTTTTCCAAAAGCGCGGGCGCCGGCCAACCATTGATTGTATTTTTCATTATCCTTCCAGTGAGGGAGCATTCCCCAATGATTGAATTTTTTCCGGTCAATCACCCCGACCGCTCCCAGTTTTTTGCAGTATTCAAATTTATCTTCGCCGCCGACAACAGCAACCGGAATTCCACCGGCCGCTTTGACAATCTGGATGGCCATCGATCCCAACCCCCCGGTGGCTCCCCAAATCAGAACCACATCCCCTTTTTGAACCGTGTGTTCCTTCCATCCATGCAACATTCGGTAAGCGGTAGCTCCGACCAACATGTAAGCCCCCGCCTCTTCCCACGCGAGTTGTTTTGGTTTTGGCAGACATTGATGCGCCTGAACTTTGGTGAACTGCGCAAAACTTCCCCAACTCACTTCGTATCCCCAAATACGAAAAGAAGGACCAAACATCGGATCCTGTCCTGATTTGACGACGGGATCATCTTGTTTCCACATGCCGCAATGGACCACCACTTCATCCCCTACTTTTAAATTTTTGACTTGGCTTCCGACTTTCCAAACAATACCGGAAGCGTCGCTCCCCCCCACATGAAAGCCGGTATTATCGGGCCAGAAAGGATCTTTAGGACGTGATTTGGTAACGTCGATCGGAATTCCCCGAGCCGCCCAAACGTTGTTGTAGTTCACCCCTGCGGCCATGACATAAACCAGCGCTTCATCCGGAAGGATTTCAGGAGTTGCTATGACTTCCTGCTGGAACGCTTTGACCGGTTCTCCGTAACGGTCCGGGCGCAAAACCTGCGCCAGCATTTTTTGAGGGACTTCACCAAGGGGGGGGATTTCGCCTAATCCGTAGAGTTCTTTGGTCATGATTTTAACCTCCTCTTATTTCTTATTCTAGGATTTGTTGATTCGTCAAGCTTGTCTTTCGTATACCTTCCGGTCCGCCTTCGGCGGCCCATGAAGGGAGCCTCCATTCTCAGAACGGGCCAACCGATTCTTCGCATTTTGGCGCTTGTAGTAACCGTTCAGTGATCTGAAGAATCACGTTATCCGGCCCGCCACCAGCATGACTGGTGTGACCAAAATGAGAACCACAATCATGGTAGAGCTCACAAAAACGACCGTAACGGGTCAAGACATGTAATCTGGTTGTTAATAGCCTTTAAAATAATCTCTCTCCGTGTCATTTGTCTCGCCTCCCGGGCGATTGAGTCTTTCGTTGGTCATAAATACCTCCGAAACCCTTATCGCCCAAAAGCGGACATCTATGATTGTTTATACAGAGGACATATGGTATGTTTGTGACATCCCCCTCTTTCAAGTCCCTTTACAGAGAGCGTGAATTACTATAACTAGTTTTTTAATGTCTTCATCCGATGCCATCACAAGGGGAATCCGGATTCAGGTTAAATGCAATTATGTTCCTGAAGAATCAACTCCCGAAACAGGTCATTATCTTTTTACCTATCAGGTGACGGTAATTAACCATAGCGAACAGGCAGTTCAACTGATCAGCCGTCATTGGGTGATTACAAATGCCGATGGAAAAAAAGAGGAGATAAGAGGTTTGGGAGTGGTCGGCCAACAGCCGCTGATCCGGCCGGGAGAGAGTTATCGGTATTCCAGTTTCTGCCCCCTCAATACCCCCGTGGGTTCCATGCATGGCACCTACCAGATGGTCCTCAATAACGGCGAAGAATTTGATGCGGTGATTGCGCCGTTTACCCTCGCTGTTCCAGGGATTTTAAATTGATTACAACTTGAAAATGCCGGGACCCAATGGGTGGCACCGGAAGGAGGGCTCCCGATGGCGCGCAGGGCCGAGACAAAAAGTGTTTACATTAAAAAACTGATCGAAGAACGAGCACCAGCGGAAAACCTGCAGGTGGCAGGACCCGTTGGGTGACATTTTCAAGTGGGATTACAAATAAACCACAAACGTCCACGCCATGTGAATCAATCCATCGGGTTGAAGCAAGTTCGATGGAGGAGCGCTAAACGGGGAAGAGGCGCGGACGGTTCGAACCCCTTCCCGATCATAATCTTCAAGTCCGGAAGAACGGATCACAACAAGATCAGCCAATTCTCCCCGGCCATTTACACTAACCCCCAAAACAACTTCAATTTTTCCTCTTGAAATTTCATTTAAATTCCTGCGTATTGAAGGAACAGGATTAAAGGTATTCTTGAAGCGTCTTTTGAGTTCGACGAAATAGGCGATATTTGGATTCGCCAAGGTGTTTAAGTAAGTTCGTCCCCCGACTTGATAATCGGGGAAATAGTCGTCATTAAAAGAAGAGGGGGATTGCTGAACAGGAAGAGGTTTCATTCCATACAGTTCATCAAAAGTCGGTTTGAGATCGTCCAATTTTTTATTTTTTGGGGAAACGGTTTTTTGTTCTTCGACCGACGGTTCCTTTTGACTCACCGTCGGATTAACGGTTTCTTCCTTCACCTTCTGGTTGTACAAAGCCTGAGCACTCGGTTGATCCGGTATTTCTTCTTTTGCCGGTTTGGGGATATCGGCAATTCTTTGCGGAATCTCTTTTTTTAATTCAACCCAAACAGGGTTTGGGGGAAGAGTCCGGTTATTGAAGAGATCGATATTTTTCCAAAAGAAAATCAGGAATAAAAGATGGATTAGAAGAGAGAGGAAAAAAAAGAAAGTGATCGGCCTTTTTTTCATTTTTTATTCTTCAAGCGAGACTTGCGTCTTTCTTCCCCCTGACTAAAACGTCTTTTTTCATCGTCGGTTTGAGGGAGGAGGGGAGGAACATTTTTTGGTTTTCCCTGTTCATCCACCGCTACAAAGGTTAAATAAGCTGACGCGGTATGCGCCTTGACTCCGGTTAAGGGATCCTCCGACATCACCCGGACGCCGATTTCCATCGATGTTTTACCGGTATAATTGACCGATGCTTTGAGAATGACGATATGCCCCAGTTTGACCGGATTGATGAAATTGAGCGTATCCATGGAAGCGGTGACGCAGAGGGAACGACAATGGCGAAAAGCGCAAATAGCCGCCGCGGTGTCGATCCAGGCCATGATATGACCGCCGAAAATGGTTCCGAGAGCGTTGGTATGCACCGGTAAAACCAGTTCGGTCATTTCGACTTTCGATTCGGAAACGGATTTTGGGTTCATGTTATTGTAGGGGCGATCCTTGTGATCGCCCGATCATGGGCGAACACGAAGCCCCCGCGGGGCGGGTTCGCCCCTACATCTATTTCCTGTTTTTAAAAAAGCTGACAATCAATATTCCCGCCAGAGTATAACTCACATATCGCATTCTGTCAGCTCCCATTATATTCCCTTGGCTGTTCATCCAATGGGATAGAGAGCCGGTAAAAATCAGAAGACAGGTATAAATGATCTGGTGAATCCCCCGATAAATTTTTTGGGTCTGAGCCTCCCGGCTTTTGTCGACAAGAACAATTTTCCCCTGTTCCAGCTTGGTGAGGGTCCTCTGCAACTGATGGGGCATATTGATGTAGGAGAGGAAGAGTTCCTTGGTTCCCAAAAGAATCATGTCGGTCAGATTCCGTTCGTCTCCCAACACGAATTTTTCAACATAGGGGAGAACAATGTCCACCGGATTCAATTGAGGGTCGAGGTGAGTGACAACTCCGAAAGCCAGAATCAGGGCCCTCTCCAGCAGAATCCAGTCTTTGGGAACATGAAAGGAGCTCATCAACTCTTTCAAACTGATGTCCATTTTGCGGAGCTCAAACAGGTCGTCCAAATGCTGAAACTGGGTCAGTTTGATCTGCCTAAAATCGTCAATTTTAATCCCCTTAATTTTGCTGTAAAAATATTCCACGATTCTTTCAATCGCCTCTTCATTATCCTCGCGAGCGACAAAGCCCATCTGCTTGATGGAAGAGGAAAGGAGCCGCGTGTCTTTTTTGATCAATCCTTCCGCAAAGCGGATGATTCCCTCCTTCATGGCAGAAGGAAGGGAGGCGGTTGCCCCGAAGTCAACCAAGGCGATTCGAAAAAGGGAGTCGGACCTGTCAGACGCGCCCAACTTGTCTGACATTATCAGAATATTTCCCGGATGGGGATCCGCATGAAAAACCCCGTCCACAAAAATCATCTTGCAATAGGCATGGATGAAAGAAACGGCGATTTCATGGGGGTCGATCTTCTTCTTTTTTAATTCATCAATATGAGAGACTTTGATTCCCTCGACAAATTCCACGGTGAGGATTTTAGCACTGGAGTATTCCCAAAAAACTTTGGGGAAATGATAAGCCCTCTGGTCCTTGAAGTTATTCCTTATTTTTTCAAGATTTTTTCCTTCGGAAATAAAGTCAAGTTCTTCCAGAACCATCCGGGCACATTCCGCGTAGACTGCCTTGAAGCCGTAGCGGGGGAAAACAAAATCAATCACTCCAAAAATTCTTTTGATGGTTTTCAGATCCTGATGGGCTATCCGGTCGATGTCGGGATACTGAAGCTTGACGGCCAGTTTGGTGCCGTCGTCCAGGCTGGCTACATGAACCTGTCCCAGCGAGGCAGAGGCAATCGGTGTTTGATCAAACGAGTGAAAGAGTTCCAGAGGGGTTTTGCCAAAATCGTTCAAAAAACGTTTTTCCACTTCCGCGTAAGGGTGCGGGGGAACGGCATCCTGCAATTTCTCAAGCCCCTCCCTGAATTCTTGTGGGAGAAAATTGGTCATGATAGAGAGGGTCTGGCCGATTTTGATGTAGAGTCCTTTGAGCTTTAAGATGCTGGCAATGATTGTTCGGGAGGCCCAATGATGAACGGAGGAAGTGAGCGGGGCGGCTCTTTCGGCGCGTACCAGTTTTTTGAGGAAAAAAAGAACGAAATAAGCAGTTAATATTTCAAAAGTAATGCGATAGGCCCGAATAAAGCGGAACATTATTTTTCAGCTTTCGTAATAATCCATTCCCAAGTGAGTAATCTGTTCTTCTCCCATGAAATAACGAAGTGTGTTTTTAAGTTTCATTTCCTGGATGAACAGATGGTTTTCCGGATAGAGCCCTTCCTTGACCATGGGAGACTTGTAATAAAACGAAAGCCATTCCTGGATTCCCTTCAATCCAATTCGTTGGGCCAAATCCATAAAAAGAACCAGGTCAAGCACCAGCGGAGCGGCCAGAATGGAATCGCGGCAGAGGAAATTGATTTTGAGTTGCATCGGAAGCCCCAGCCATCCGAGAAGATCGATATTGTCCCATCCTTCCTTGTTGTCGCCGCGGGGGGGATAATAGTTGATCTGAACCTTGTGATACAGGTTGCCATACAAATCGGGATAAATCTGCGGTTGAAGGATGGTTTCCAGAACCGACAGCTTGCTCACCTCCTTGGTTTTGAAGCTGTCGGGATCATCCAACACTTCCCCGTCGCGATTCCCCAGAATGTTGGTGGAATACCAGCCGTTGATTCCCAGATAACGGGCGCGCAAGCCCGGCGCAATGATCGTTTTCATCAAGGTTTGTCCGGTCTTGAAATCTTTTCCCGAAGTGGGCACCCCTTTTTCATGCGACAATTCCAAAAGGGCAGGGCAGTCGGTTGTCAGATTGGGGGCTCCATTGGCATAACCGATCCCGCTTTTCATGGCGGCATACGCATAAATTTGGCTTGGCGGAATATGAGGGGAATTGTTTTTTAATCCCTCTTCAAAGGATTTCAAATTTTTCTGTTCATCCTGAACGGTGCAATAGGCTTCCGTCGAGGCGCACCAGATCATGGTCATCCGATCGACTTTGTTTTTAACCTTGAAATTTTCAATGTCTTTCATGACCGCCAGCGCCTGATCCATTTTGTTGTCGATTTTTTTGACATTCGTGCTCCGGATTTTGCGGACATATTTCTCGTCGTAGACCGCCGGCATTGGATTAATGTGGGAGAGATCCTCTTTGACCTGATCCAGAAGGTCGCGGGGGATCACCCCGCTTTTACAGGCCGCCTCGTAGCCGCTATCGGGAAAAATGTCCCAGGCGCCATAAACGAGGTCTTCCAATCGGGCGAGCGGCACTAATTCACGGACGAGGGGGTTTTTATTTTCGGTCCTCTTTCCCAAACGGATATGCCCCAGTTGGGTTAAAGAACCGATCGGCTTGCGGACCTTTTTTTTGACCGATTCAACACCTGCGATAAAAGTGGTGGCAACGGCTCCCAACCCAACCAACAAAATTCCCAGTTTCCCTTCGGCGGCTTTTATCGGCCTTCCCTTATGATCCATAGTCTTCTCTCTTGTTTCATTAAATGATTCGACGTCTGTAGCATGCCCCGTTTGGGGAATGCAACTGATATTCGGCAAGGATTGTAATGCCTCAGTTTTTCCTTCCAGGACCGTAAACACCAGTTGTCAAAACATGGTGGATATTTCACAAACTTCTGGATTTCATCCGCAATAAGAAAAGAAATGACTGCTTGGCTTGACGCGCATGCCTGAAAAGGTGGAGCTTGAGCGCCGTCAAACGTGTCAAACGACGTTCTCCAGCCGGTGAAAGTTCACCGATCTCTTTTTTAAGTCTTTTGAGAAGAAAAAGGATTTTTGGCAATCAGTCAATGATTGGTCCCCTCCCTCGATGGGAGTGGGGATTGATCTTGACTCAAATCGCGTGACGTTAGTGAGTGTTTTTTTTACTTTGTCCGATTACGGAGTCCAACCAGCCGCATCCAGGCCAGAAGATCAACGCCACCCATCCCATATTTTTCGCTCGAATCGATCAAGGAATTGTTTTGAAAATCTTGTCCATATTCAAGCCACAAAGCTCCTTCCAGCAATTGGACATTAAGGCCATATCCCCAGAGGAACGAAGGAAGAGGAGTTCCCCCTTCCCCATTCAAAGGGGTGGTGTCATATCCCTGCAGAGCCAATCCTCCTTTGACAAAGGGGCCAAGATCCACAATCCCCAAGGGATCGCCGATCGTCAATCCAGCTCTGGCCGGAAATTCCAAATTATTCGTCCATTGATCGATACTCCCCCCGTCAACCGAAACCTCCCGGTTTTGCCATTCCAGATTCAGCCCGCCTCCCACATACAGATTGATTCGTGGCGCTTTGGGCTGATCCAGCAGATGCCATTGTCTCCCCAATTCCAGATGGAGGTGATTTTGGGGCCCTTCCGTAACCAGAGGGGATTCAGGATCGGACCGGTCGGTTGTGATCCCACTTCCCCGTCCTAGTCCCGTTTTTAAATACCAGTGTCCATGCGTAATCGGACTGATGAGGGGTCTGGTTTCTTCAACTTGTTCCGGAAAAATATTATTGGTTTTATCTTCTCCCCCTTTATCTTCCAAAGTCCATTCGGGTTCCGGTAAATCAGCCGTTGTATACTGTACCTGATTATTGATTGTTGAAATGGTTACCCGGATCTGATCAGGCACCTCTTTTTCTTTTGGTCCCTTGTCGGTCACCGGTTTTCTGAACTTTTTGTAGATCTCGGCTGATTCAAGCGCCACAAGGGTCGCATAAGCTGAAGCCTGCGAGCCGGAGGGGATTTCCCTCAAATGGCTCCGGATCGCCTTGAAATAATAGTTGCCATACAGATGGGGCATGACCAGTAGTTCGGCATCGCTCCGTTTTGTTCTTTGAACCAGCTCATAATGGATCAACCATTCCTTGAAGCTGTCCAGATCATCCTTCATTAGGGGGAGAATGTGGGCGGCGAGATCGAGAAGGGATGTTTTTTCAGGATCTTCATTACCTGCCTCAGCGACCTGTATCCCCAGAATTTCCATTTGACTGTTCAGTTTTTCCTGGAGTTCCTGAATATGATGGACATCGATATGCCTCTGCCTGTCTCCCTCCCGATCTTTCTGGACTCTCCGCTGGAAAAATCCCTCCTCATCCTCTGTTTTATTATTTTCCCTGTAAATTTCTTCGTAATAGCTCTCCAGATAATCAAGATATTCAGTATAAATTGATTCAACTTGATCGGCATGTTCCTGATAGCCTGCCTCGATCAGTAAAAGTTTAACGGTGTCGATGAAGAATTCTTTGTAGAGGATATTGTTTTGAACCATGGTGGGGATGACATCCTGGGCGACAACCAGGTCATGAATCGCCCCCTGTTTTGTAAAGAGCCCCTCGTCGACACTCAAGGCCAGGTAAATTTTGCGGTATATTGACGTTCGGGGGTCGGCAAATTCGGCCAATTGCTGGTCGTCAAAATGCTCCATCGCTTTTTTGAAAGAGTTCAAGTGGGGATAAATGTCTCGCAGTTCAGCCATTACTTCCGGCGTCAATCCCGGAATTTTGTTCCGGTCGATTCCCTGAAAGGTGAATTCAAAAAAGAGTTCATTGTTTTGGGGATCCTCAACTCCGTATCTTAAAGACACCATTTCATTGGGCCAATCCATCACAGCGGGTGCAACAATCATCGGAAGAGGGGAAGATCTGTCAATATTATATTTGAACGCCAGTTCTCTGCTGTTCAAATCTTCAAAACCTCTCTGGTGCGTATGTCCTGCAAGGGAGAGGATCACATCCGGATCGGAGAGAATTTTATTCAACCCCGACTCCCTGACCTCCTGGATGCTGGTGACCGGAAAATGCCCCCCGACAATAAATTTAGGATTTTCTCCCGCATGGATTTTTTTCATCTGGGAGATAAAAGCCTTGATGATCTGAACCTGAATAGAGGAGACATGACCGATCACACTTCCAAAGAGGGTGGTGTCCTTCAAAAAATCAAGCGTGTCCAGATTGATAAAATAAATCGGATGATTGCCGTTGGCTGTCTGCAAATCCTCCATTTTGATGGCTGAGGTATAAAGCCATTTTTTCTCCGGTCGAATTCCCTCCCGATCCGGTTTGAAAGTTACCAGGGCATTCCAGCTCCCATCCGGCGCCTGTTTCCAGAATGTTTTGAAAACCTCCTCCGTATTGTCCCAACTTTTTTCTTTGCCGCTTGCGAGTCTGTAGGTGGCTGGAGGAAAAGGATTGCCGAAAGCCTGATTGTTGTCCTGATTCCTTGAGTATTGGGAAGGGGCATAAGAGTAGTCAATAACGACCGGATCAGCCGGAAGATCCAAAAAATAATCATAGATAAAATGAATCAGTTTTTCTTTGTCGAGAATATTGTTCACTCCGCCCACTTCCGCGCCATGAATATCTTCCCTGTAATTTCTCCCCTGCTGGAGATTCAAGGCCACTCCCAGAAGTCCAAAAAAATTGGTTCCGGAGTGAGCGGTTCCCGAATGCAGGGCGTCATGGTTTCCAATCATGAACATCAACGTGCGGATGATGGGGTCCGCTTTTTTGAGTCGATCGAGAGTGATGACAAACTCGTCAATTTCGCGGGTGCTGGCCACATCGGCCACATCTCCTGTAGAAATTATCCCCTGGTAGAGTTCCTTCATTTCGGGCGATAAATGTTGGCGGACCAGTGTCTCGTGCGAAAAAGGAACCCCATAGGTCATTCCGGGGAGACGGATGCCGGGAGGTCCAACCCCCAGCACAGCGAGGGAACGATAAAAACCGAGGAGCTCCGGGTCATCAAAATATTGTTCATCACCAATTAAGTGGACTAAGTGATTTTCTCCAGAAGTTGTGGTTTCTTCAGTCGGTGGAAGAGGGGTGATTGGTAAATACAAAGGAGAAATGGGATTGCCCATAAATTAACCTATTGATTTTATTAAATTTTTTTAAAAAAGCCTTCCTGTTATTTTAATTATCGGCAGTTTGCAAAAATAGTTTCTTGAAAAATGATGTGTGACAACTGTAGTCTCGCATCGTCCATGGAGACTTTTGCACAAAAAGAGACTTTTCAGTTTATCCATAAAGATCTTTTTTCCTGGTTGGTTGCTTTCCCCCTTTTTTATCTGGGAGCGGTTGCCGGTGCCGCTCTCATCGTTGTTATGGTGGCCAATGGAAATATGGTCCTCAGTCAGCTTGTTGTGATGATCATCTCTCTCTTCATCGGTTTTTTGGGGTATAAACTTTTGGAGGCATCCATTACTGTTGTCTACCTGCCGGACGTTTCCATTGAGATTTCAAAAAAGCGTTTCGGTATCACT
Source organism: Nitrospira sp. (assembly GCA_005240075.1). Classification (GTDB taxonomy): domain Bacteria; phylum UBA10199; class UBA10199; order UBA10199; family SBBF01; genus SBBF01. The sequence goes on along the minus strand of SBBF01000026.1, from coordinate 10,137 downwards.
TATTCACGCCGAAGTTATCCCCCCCCCGGTCTGGATCAGACACCCGGTCTGGATCAGAGCTGGAGCCGGTTTGAACTGAGATCGTTTGTTCCCTATGTAGTGGTAGGGGCCGGGATGAGAACGGTTCCCCTTCTATATCGCCAGCGCGACCAGTGGCACCTGTACGGCATAACGGCTCGGGGCAAAAATATCCTTTTGGCAAAATTTATGGAAAAAGAAAAAGGGCTTTTGTGGGAAAAATATTTCAATGGAAAGCTTGAAAAATAACTGATTTGGTAAAAATTCATTTTTATGGCTCGCATTTCACAAGTCAGAGCGAGAGAAATTCTCGATTCACGCGGCAATCCCACTGTGGAGGCAGATGTCATTCTTGATAATGGAGTGAGGGGGAGAGCGGCGGTCCCTTCGGGGGCTTCAACGGGAGAGCATGAGGCGGTCGAATTAAGGGATGGGGACAACAAACGGTATGAAGGGAAGGGGACCCTCAAAGCGGTTCAAAACATCACAACTGTTCTGTCCAAATCCATTGCCGGTTTTGGAGCCGATGAACAACAAAAGCTGGACCGTTTACTTATCTCTCTGGATGGAACTCCCAACAAATCAAATTTGGGGGCCAATGCCCTTCTGGCGGTCTCGCTGGCCTATGCGCGGGCAAGTGCTCAAGCGAAAGGGCTTTCTCTTTATCGTCATATCAATCAGCTGGTCGGTTCTCCCGAAATTGTTCTGCCGGTTCCGATGATGAATATTCTGAATGGGGGCGCGCATGCGGATAATAATGTCGATCTGCAGGAGTTTATGATCATGCCGTTGGGGTTTGACCGTTTTTCGTCAGCGCTCCGGGCCGGGGTTGAAATTTTTCATTCTCTCAAAAAAGTGCTGAAAGAGCGAAAATTGAACACAGCGGTAGGAGATGAAGGGGGGTTTGCGCCGAATCTTTCTTCAAATGTGGAAGCGATTGAAGTCATCCTTCAAGCAATTGAAAAAGCAGGATACAGGGGGGGAGATCAGATTGGACTGGCTCTGGATTCCGCTTCAAGTGAATTCTCACAAAATTGTTTCTATTATCTTGAAAACGAAAAAGAATCAAAAAAATCATCGGAGGGGATGATTGATTTTTACAAGGGGCTTATTGATCGTTTTCCGATCTTATCGATTGAAGATGGTTTAAGTGAAGACGATTGGGAGGGGTGGAAAATGTTGACCGATCGTCTGGGCAAAAAAGTCCAGCTGGTGGGGGATGATCTTTTTGTAACCGATACCGCCCGGCTTAAACAGGGGATTGAAAAGGGGGTGGCTAATTCCATTCTCATCAAGGTCAATCAGATTGGAACTTTGACTGAAACATTGCAGGCCATCCAAATGGCGCGCAGTGCGGGGTACACCGCCGTGATTTCCCATCGGTCGGGGGAGACTGAAGACACTTTTATTTCTGATCTGGCGGTGGGAACGGGTGCTGGACAGATCAAGACCGGGAGCGCCTGCCGGACCGATCGGGTCTGCAAATACAATCAACTGCTCCGGATTGAAGAGGAGTTGGGGGAAAAAGCCGTTTATCCGGGAAAGTCGGTTTTCAGGAAATAATTTTAAATCATAGGGGGATAATTTTATTGCTTGATAGTTGTCCATAAATATCGTATAAATATGGAGTATGCTCCATAGAATAGTTAATCCATTAAAATCAAACAGTTTTTTCTTGTTTGGAGCGAGGGGAACTGGGAAATCAACCCTCCTTAAGGCATTCTTTCAGACTCAAAAAGTTCTCTGGATCGATCTCCTCAATCCTCAAGAGGAAGAGATTTATTCCAAGAACCCCAACATTCTTTCGGAACAAATCGCCAAGAAAAAACCGGAAATAGAGTGGGTGGTGATTGATGAAGTGCAAAAAGTCCCCTCCCTCCTTAATATTGCCCATCAACAGATTGAAAACGCAAAAATCCGATTTGCTCTGACCGGTTCCAGTGCGCGCAAACTTAAAAGAGGTTCTGCCAACCTGCTAGCCGGTCGCGCTTTTGTTTATCATCTTTTTCCCTTAACTCATCTCGAGTTAGGCGAAACTTTCGATTTAAACCAAGTCCTTCATTGGGGAAGTCTTCCCAAACTTTTCTCCCTCAATAGCATCGAAGAGAAAACCGCCTTCCTTAAGGCTTATGCCCTGACCTATCTCAAGGAGGAAGTATGGAATGAACATTTAATCTACAAATTGGATCCTTTCAGGCGCTTTCTTGAAACTGCCGCCCAGACCAGCGGTGAAATTTTAAACTACTCGAACATTGCCGAAGATGTGGGGGTTGATACCAAAACGGTCCAGGCCTATTTCGAAATTCTCTCTGACACGCTCATTGGGAATTTCCTGGAACCCTATCACCGTTCCATTCGAAAACAACAAAGACAGAATCCCAAGTTTTATTTTTTCGACACGGGAGTGAAAAAAACACTGGAAGGGACCATCACGCAGGAGGTAATTCCGGGGACCTATGGTTTTGGCAAAGCCTTTGAGCATTTCGTAGTTTTAGAGGCCATGCGGTTAAACGACTATTTTCAGAAAGATTATCGTTTTTATTATCTGCGTACGAAGGATGACGCCGAGATTGACTTGATCATCGAGCGTCCAGGATGCCCCACCGTTTTGGTCGAAATCAAATCAACTCCTCAAGTGACGGATAGGCACTTAAAAACAATTGAGAGGTTCCTCAAGGATTTTAAAAATGCCGAGGCTTACTGTTTCTCGCTAGACCCGAAGTCCAGAAAATCGGGAGAAATTCATGTGGTCCCATGGAATGAGGGTTTTGCAGAAATAGGCCTTTCGACCCCGTGATGGTTTGTCACTGTATTAAACGAATTCCTCACGGAAGATCCTGTTCAACCATTGGCCCTGCAGTGACGATGGGCTCTGCTCTCTCCCACACAACCAACACTTCCGACTTATGAAGAACCCTGTTTGAGCCTGATCAGTTGGATTGAAGTTTTGGCGGGGGCCAAAGATCAGGAAGAAGAAAATCAGATTCGATCTTTTTTGGGAACATTCTCTGTTTTGCCGGTCACAGGCGCCGTGGCCGAGAAAACGATTACCCTCCGTAAAAAAGAAAAACTGAAGATCTCTGACGCCATTATTTGGGCTACAGCTCAGGTGGAAGGGCTTTTGTGGGTCACTCGAAATACGGATGATTTTCCGAAAAAAGCCCCTGGCATTCGTGTTCCCTATAAATTATAAATATGCGGCAAAGCCCCCATTAAAAGATGATTTCCAAAAAATCCCAAAAAATAAAATCATTCATTGCCATGGATATTCTGGAGGCCTCGCAGGAACTGGAGCGGCAGGGGCACTCCATTATTCCTTTCTCGCTGGGGGAACCCGACTTTCAAGCGCCCGAATGCGTGAAAGAGGCCTGCCTCCAGGCGATCCGCGACAACAAAACCAAATACACCCATTCGCAGGGGTTGGTTGAACTCCGCGAAGCCATTGCGGAGCATTATTTTGAAAAATACCGGGCCAAAATTCATCCCGATCAAATTATTGTTACGCCGGGGACTTCGCCCGCTTTCTTTCTGATCTTTTCAACCCTTCTTGAAAAAGGGGATTCAGTTATTTTGCCCAATCCCCATTATCCCTGCGATGCCAATTTTGTCGAATTTCTGGGAGGGAACCCTCTTTTTGTGCCGGTCAGGGAAGAAGAGGGGTATCAATGGAATCCCGATCGGGTCAAGAAGAGGATCAGCAAAAAAACGCGCGCTGTTTTTATCACCAGCCCCTCCAATCCGACCGGGGTGGTTCTGGAAAAAGAGATCATCCAAAAAATGTGCCGTCTTAAAATACCGGTTGTATCGGATGAACTCTATCACGGACTTGTCTACGAGGGACAAGAACATTCGGTTCTCGAATTTACCAACGAGGCTTTTGTGGTCAACGGTTTCTCAAAAGCGTATGCCATGACCGGCTTTCGGCTGGGCTACCTGATTGCTCCCAAAAAATACATTCGCCCCCTCCAAAAAATTCAGCAAAATTTTATCATCTCCGCCAATTCATTTGTCCAGTATGCCGGCATTGCCGCGTTAAAAGAGGCGGGGCCCGATCTTGAACGGATGAGGGGGGAGTTCAAACGTCGTCGTGACCTGATGTTGAAGGGTTTGTTAAGCCTCGGCTTTCAAATCAATTATACCCCCCAGGGGGCCTTTTATTTTTTTGTAAAAATCGGTCATCTTTCCAAGAACTCACTTGAATTGGCCTATGACATGCTTCAAAAAGCCCATGTGGCGGTCACTCCCGGAATTGATTTTGGATCGGAAGGGGAAGGACATTTGCGTTTTTCGTACGCCGTTTCAGTCGAGAAAATTGAAGAAGGAATGGAGAGGTTAGGAAAATACCTCGCATGATCATCACCCCCCTCAAATTCCCTGATATTGATGCGGTTCTGGCCATCGAGCAAGCATCCTTTCATGATCCTTTTTCCCGGGAGATGTTCGAATCGGAATTGTCCCAGAAGGCGGCCCGAATTTTTGTGGCGAAGCATGAAGGTCACATTGTTGGTTATATCAATTTTTGGATTGTCTTGAATGAAATTCATCTGATCAATCTGGCGGTTCATCCTGATTTCAGGCGACAAAAAATTGCAACGGAGCTTTTTGAATTCATGATCCGGTGCGTAGAGGCAAGGCATGCCTTGCCTCTGCAGATCTATCTTGAAGTCCGCCCCTCCAATCTTCCCGCCAGAAAATTCTACGAAAAAAAGGGATTTCGGGTTATAGGAACAAGGAAGCGGTATTATCGTGATGGAGAAGACGCGGTGGTGATGGCGTGGAAAAAAAATTGATATGTATTCCCTCTTGAAACCTCTGTTGTTCTGGCTCGATCCTGAAACAGCCCACACGGCTGTAAAATGGAGCGGCAAGATTATTCCCCTTACACTTTTGTCCTCCCTGACCCGTTTTGAAAGTTCCCGACTATCTTGCCAGATCGGGGCAACCGTTCTCAAAAATCCAATCGGGCTTGCCGCTGGGTTTGACAAAAATGGCGACATGATCGACTTCATGGGAGGATTGGGATTTGGTTTTGTTGAAATCGGTTCGGTGACCGCCCACCCTTGTCAGGGGAATCCCAAACCCCGTCTTTTCAGACTTCCGCAAGATCAGTCGCTCGTTAATCGTCTGGGATTGCCAAATAGTGGTTCCACAGCAGTCGCCAAAAAATTATTTCATCGATCTTGTCAAACTCCTTTTGGAATCAATATCGCTCAAACCCCTGACTTTGCTTTATCTCATCCAAAGAAAGAAAAATCATCCGGTATTGATGATTATCTTGAAACGTTTGCCAAACTTCATGCCTATGGCGCTTATCTTGTTTTGAATTTAAGTTGCCCGAACACCAGTGAGGGGTGTGCTTTTGAACAACCGAAGGTGTTTTCCGATCTGGCTCGTCAGGTCGCGGCAACACGCAAAACGCTGGGAGTTACCAAGCCTGTTTTAATCAAATTATCCCCTGATCTCAAACTCCCTGATCTTCGCAAAACTGTTGAAATCTCCCTTGCACAGGGATTTGACGGTTTTGTTTTAACCAACACCACCTCAAGCCGGGTGGGAGTAAGATTAAGAAGCCATCAGATCGATCAGATAGGACCGGGGGGGTTGAGCGGGAAGGGACTGGCAGACCTTTCCAATCAGCAGATTCAAAAAGTGTGTGAGATGATCGATGACAAACAGATGATTGTCGGCTGTGGGGGAATCATGTCGGCAACTGATCTGATGACCAAGCTGGCTTTGGGAGCCCGCTATTTTCAGATCTATACCGGTCTTGTTTATCAGGGCCCATTTTTTATCAAAGGCCTCTTGACTGAGCTTGACGCGTTTTGTCAAAAAAGGGGGGTCAAAAATTATCAGGAACTGGTGGGAAACAAAGAACTTGCACGGGAAATCGGGACATTATAAATGTTTACAAACGGGCAGTTAATATTGATATAATTGAAATATATGATGTCGTCACAAGTCCTTGTATTAAACAGACACTTTGTTCCGGTTCATGTGACCAGCCTTCGGCATGCGCTCTGTATGCTTTATCGGGGCATTGCCAAGGTGGTGGACCATCAGTATGAACTTTTTGATTTCCAGAGTTGGGCGGCTCTTTCAGTGGCTCTGGGGGAAGAGCATATTGGCATGGTTAACAGGGCGATTCGTGTACCTCGCGTGGTTCTGTTGCAGGTGTTCGATCGCCTCCCTCGTCGACCGGTCCGTTTTTCGCGGCTGAATGTCTATCTCAGGGATCAGAACCTCTGCCAGTATTGCGGCAGAAATTTTCATCGCTCTGATTTGAACCTGGATCATGTGATTCCGGTTTCCCTGGGAGGGAAGACGGAATGGGACAATGTGGTTTGCAGTTGTGTGGAGTGTAATTTGAAGAAGGGGGGGAGGACGCCGGAACAGGCAAGGATGAGACTGATCCGGAAGCCGACCAAGCCCCCCTGGACCTTCTTTTTTGCCACCATGTCCCGGCCCCCCTATTATGAAAAATGGAAACCGTTTTTAACCATGGTCGATTATTCTTATTGGAATACTGAATTGAAGGATTAAAAAATGGGGCTGATCCACGTCCATTTAAACATATCCGGTTCGGAAAAGGGGCGTCGTTCCATCGATCGGCGTTTTTTGGTCGATTCGGGAGCTGTCTATTCGGTTGTTCCCAAAACGGACCTGGCACGATTAAAAATCAAATCGCAGCGGAAGGTCAAATTTTCCCTGGCAACAGGGGAAGAGAGGGAGATGGAGGTGGGGAACGCGTTTTTTACTTTCAGGGACATTGTGGCCCCCTCTCCGGTTATTTTTGGGGAAGATGGGGGGACTTATCTTCTGGGAGCTGTGACCCTTGAAAGTCTGGGGCTTGCCTTGGATCCGTTCAACAGGGAATTAAGGCCTCTCCCGATGATTTTGGCGGCCGGATTTTACCGAAAGTAAAATGCGCCTTGACCACTATCTTGTCTCCCAAAAAATAACCTCAAGCCGGTCACAAATCTCCCGATGGATTCATCAGGGAAATGTTCTTGTGAATGGGAGGCCATCCAAACCCTCCTACCATCTGAAAGAAAAGGATCGGGTAGACATCAATCCTCCGAAAGTCAAGTCAAATATTTTGACTCCGGAAGCCATTCCTCTTAAGGTTCTTTATGAAGATGACGATCTTCTGGTCATCAACAAGCCCTCGAACCTGGTGGTTCATCCCGGCGCCGGGCATCAGCAAGGGACCTTGGTTCACGCGCTGCTTGCCCATTGCCGGGGGCTCTCTCAGATTGGAGGGGTAGAGCGGCCGGGTATTGTTCATCGGCTGGACAAGGGAACCTCGGGCGCGATGGTTATTGCCAAAAATGATGCGACGCATATTGAGTTGTCGCGGCAATTCACGAATCATCTGGTCAAAAAAATCTACTGGGTGGTTGTTGATGGAAAAATGAAGAACAAAAAAGGAACCATTCAAACTCTGATTGCCCGTAGCCCTTCGCATCGCAAAAAATTTGCTGTCACAAAAAGAGGGGGCAAAAAGGCAGTTACCCATTATCAGGTTTTGAAGGAGGGGGAGGGGATTTCTCTTCTGGAAGTATCGCTGGAGACGGGGCGTACTCACCAGATTCGTGTTCATTTGACGAATGAAGGACATGGTGTTGTCGGTGATCCTCTTTATGGGGGGCATGCGAAAAAGTGCAAAAATATTCAGAGTGATCATCCTCTTCTCCATTCACGCATCATCGGCTTTACCCATCCGGCAAAAATGAAATGGATGGAATATACGGCTGAATTGCCGGATGATTTCAAAAGGATTTATGATTCTTTCTTCTAGACTGTTAAGCCGTTTCCCGGAGCTTGTTCATGGTTTTACCACTCGAACGATGCCCAATTTATCAACTCATTCTGTTATGACGTTAAAACAAATTCATTCCAGCAAAGTTGTTATTGTTCAAAAGCAAGGATCCCCTTCTGAAGAAGGGGATGCCCTGATAACGCGTCAACCTGGATTGTTGGTGGGTGTTCGCACAGCCGACTGTGTTCCCTTGTTGGTTTATGATCCGGGGCATCGTATTGTGTCTGCTATTCATGCCGGGTGGAGAGGGTTGATTTCAGGAGTGATTGAATCGACTCTCCAATGTCTGAAAAAAAATTTTAACAGCAATTTTTCTCAGCTTCAGGCAGCTCTGGGCCCCGCTTTATGCCCCGGTTGTTTTGAAATTGGTCCTGAAGTTGCGGGTCAATTCAAAAACAAATTTAAAGATCACCTGACCATTTCTCCCGGTCCGAATGACCGGAGCTTTGTCGATCTTCGCAAAGGGTGTTCTCTGATCTTGGAAGAGTCAGGAATCCCCCCCCCATCTATTGACGTAGTGCCCCACTGCACCGCCTGTGAACCGGAACTTTTTTTCTCCTATCGCCAGGGGGATCACGATGAGAGAATGATGGCGTTTATTGGCATCCGTTAGCTGACCACCCCTCCTACCACCATTTCCGGAATAAGAACAGTCGGCATGGCATCGGCCACCGGGACCCCCTGCCCGTCTTTGCCGCAGGTGCCGATGGAAAACCCAAGATCGTTTCCGACTTTGTCGATTGTTTTGATGATCTCCGGGCCATTGCCGGTGAGCGTTGCTCCCCGGACCGGTTCGCCGATCTTGCCATGCTCAATCCGGTAGCCTTCACTCACCTCAAAAATAAAATCGCCATTAACGGTGTTGACCTGTCCCCCCCCCATCATTTTGACAAAAAGTCCTTTATCGACCGATCGGATGATCTCGGCCGGATCGTCATTCCCCGGAGCAATCATGGTATTGGCCATCCGGACAATCGGTCGGAATTCAAACGATTCCCGCCGACCATGAGCATTGGAAGAGCCCCCCATTTTTTTTGCCGTCAACCGGCTGTGAAGATAGTTTTTTAAAATGCCTTTCTCAATCAACACCGCTTTTTGAGAAGGAATGCCTTCGTCGTCAAACAAGTAGGAGCCTCTCTTGCCGGGAAGAGTCGGGTCTTCAACAACGGTTACTTTATCTGAGGCCACTTTTTCACCGATTTTTCCCTTGTAAACTGAAAGCCCTTCTCCCGCCAGGTCGGCTTCCAGACCATGGCCGACCGCTTCGTGAACCATGGTTCCCCCCGCCTCTGAACTGATCACCACCGGCATCGTTCCTCCGTTCGCTCTGTCAGCCGACAAATTAAGAAGGGCTCTCTGCACGGCGATACGAACAACCTCTTCCATTTTTTCCGGAGTCATCAGTTCGTAACCAGCATGTCCCCCCAGGGAATGGTAACCTCTGAAAAGTTCATTATCTTTCTGGACAGTCACCGATACGGAAAAAGTGGTGAGCGTGGCAGGATTGACCACATAATCTCCCAGCGAGTTCGAAATTTCCACATGACGCTGGATATCAGAATAGTTGAGCCTTGCCTGGACGATTCGTGCATCCAGTCCATAGGCCAGTTTTTCAGCTTCTTTTACCCTCTTGATTTTTTCTTCCAAAGGAATTGCGGTCGGTTCGATTTGAATCGGAAAACAAACGACGCTTTTTTTGTTTGTCAGATTGATTGATTCATCAAAAATCTTGCCGAAGCCCGCTTGGGAAACCTGGGAGGCAAGCTGATCCAGCGAGCGGAAGCTTAAGTCATTGGTGAACCCATAGGCTGAATCAAATCCAAAAATCAGCCGCAGGCCCACCCCCTGCTGAATGCCGCAGACGATCTTGTCGATTTTTTTGTCTTCGAGGACGATGGTTACCTTCCGGCTGTTTTCAAAAAAGAGCTCGGCAAAATCCCCCCCTTTGCCGAGAGTTTTCTTGAGAATGATGGCATGGGGCAAATTTTCAAACATGATATACCTTCCCGCTCTCCGCCTCCGGCGGATCGCGATGAAGCGGGCCCCCGAGATCAGAACTGGCCATCCTACTTCGCAAAATCTTCGATTTTACTGCGCGGCCAAGCCAAGCTTGGCCTTGCTGGCCAGATTCTTCTTCTACTGGCGAACGTGAGTCATATTAACAACGTCTGTTTAAGACGCGCAATAAAAATCGCTTCACCCTATAATGCCTCAGTTTTTCCTTCCAAGACCGTAAACACCAGTTGCCAAAACATGGCGGATATTTGATAAACCTCTGGGGACTTCATCCGCCAGAGGCG
>SBBF01000042.1 GCA_005240075.1 Nitrospira sp. | reverse complement strand
CTTTTTTACAATAAATCTTCCAGCTTCTTGAAAGTCTCCGCCAGTTTTTCCGGTTGATTCCCTCCCGCCTGTGCCATATCCGGCCCCCCACCGCCGCGCCCTCCGATGATCGGCGCCAACTCCCCTACCAGCTTGCCGGCATTGTATTTTCCGGTTAAATCCTTCGTAACCATCACCATAATCAATGCTTTCCCCTCGGATTTTGATCCAATCAGAACCAGGCCGCTTCCCATCTTTACTTTCAGTTCGTCCCCCAAATTCCGCAAATCTTTGGGGTCAGAAAGATCGGTCTCTAACGTAATCACCTTGATCCCTTTGACCTCCCTGATCAATTGAGAGAGATCCCCTTGAGCTTCCCCCCCCGAAACCATTTTGGCCTTTAATTGAGAAATTTCCCGCTGGAGTTTTTTGGCCTCCTCCGACAGTTTGGCCACCCTCTGGGGTAGTTCTGCCGGAGTCGTTTTTAACAGGCTAGACAATTCATCCATCATTTTTCCCAGTCTCTGAAATTCCGCAAAAGCAGAAAGCCCGGTCACCGCTTCGATTCGACGGACCCCGGAAGCCACCGACGATTCTCCGATAATTTTGAAAACACCGATTTCCCCCGAATAATCCAAATGGGTTCCACCGCAAAATTCCATGCTGTAAGGGAGAACTCCCGGTGGCCCCACACTCACCACTCGAACCCGCTCTCCATATTTATCCCCAAAAAAAGCAAGCGCCCCCTTTTTCTTGGCTTCTTCCAAACTCATCTCTTCTTTGGCAACAGGATAATTGGACTGGATGATTGTGTTAACTTGCAGTTCGATCGCTTCAATTTGCCCCTTCGTCAACGGTTCAAAATGGGTAAAGTCAAAACGAAGTCTTTCGGGTTTCACCAGAGAACCAGCCTGCTTGACATGATCCCCCAAAATTTCGCGAAGCGCCGCGTGGAGAATGTGGGTGGCGGTATGATTGAGCATCGTGGAGCGCCGTGTTTCATTATTGACCCTCAACAAAACAGAATCTCCCACACGGATGATCCCTTCCTTTACCAAACCATGATGACTGATAATCCCTTCCAACGGCTTTTGCGTATCGGACACCTCAATCTGAAATTTTGACGGGCGGCCACTCAGGGCCGCCCCTCCATCTATCATGATTCCTGTATCACCTACTTGTCCCCCTGATTCTCCATAAAACGGGGTCCGATCCACGAAGATCTCCACCTGTTCTCCCTCCCCCGCCTCATCAGTCCGTTTTCCCTCTTTGATCAGAGCCACTGTCCTCCCCTTGGCCTCCATTGTTTCGTAACCCAAAAATTGACTCGTCATCCCCCCCCGTACCAGTTCGTGATAAAGATCTGCCACCGCTGATTCGCCAGATCCCTTCCAGGCAGATCGCGCCCTCTTTTTTTGCCGGCTCATCTCTTCCTCAAAGATTTTTGAATCGACAGAAAGTCCCCTTTCGGCGGTGATCAGTTCCGTCAGATCAAGGGGAAAGCCATAGGTATCGTACAAAACAAACGCCGTTTTGCCGCTGAAAATTTTTTCCCCTTTTTTCTTTAATTGACTTACCTCTTCCTCGATCATCTCCATCCCCCGATCAAGGGTTTCCAAAAAACGGATTTCTTCCGTTTGAATGACTTTGGTGATCAATGAACTGTTTTTTGCCAGATCGGGATAAGCCTCCTGCATCATCCCCACCAATGTCCCCGCCAGTTCAAAGAAAAAAGGATTGCTTCTCCCCAGCATCTTTCCATGACGGATCGCCCGCCGCATGATCCGGCGCAACACATAGCCGCGCCCCTCATTGGAAGGCTGAACGCCGTCGGAAACCAGAAACACCGATGATCGGATATGATCAGCCAACACCCGCATGGCGACATCGTCCTGTTCATTCTTTCCGTAGACTTTATGAGTTTTTTCCTGAATCGACTGAATCAGCGGCAAGAAAAGATCGGTGTCATAGTTGGACTTTTTTTTCTGCAGAACCGCACAGAGCCTCTCCAGCCCCATGCCGGTATCGATCGATGGTTTGGGGAGAGGAACCAGCTTTCCCTTGTCATCCCGGTCAAACTGCATGAAAACCAGATTCCAGACTTCCATGAAATCATCCGGATGAGTGGCGGGATTTCCCGAAGAGGGTTTGCCTGTCAAAAGGAGGGAAAGATCGACATGAATCTCGGAACAGGGACCGCAGGGACCGGTCTCCCCCATCGCCCAAAAATTTTCCTCCTCCCCGCAACGGACAATCCTGTCGCCTGAAATCCCGATTTCCTGCCTCCAGATTGTAAATGCCTCTTCGTCGTTATGAAAAATGGTCATCCACAAAATGGATTTGTCCAATCCGACGGTCTTTGTCAAAAATTCCCAGGCATAGGCAATCGCCTCTTTTTTGAAGTAATCCCCAAACGAAAAATTGCCGAGCATTTCAAAAAAGGTGTGATGCCGCGGTGTTCGTCCAACATTTTCCAGATCGTTGTGCTTGCCGGAAACCCGCATGCACTTTTGCGACGAGACAGCCCGGACATAACCTCTTTTTTCCCGACCGGTGAAAAGATCCTTGAACGGCACCATGCCGGCATTGGTGAAAAAAAGAGTCGGGTCATTTAAGGGAAGAAGCGATGAGCTGGGAACGGGCGTATGTCCTTTTTGGACAAAAAAATTCAGGAATCTTTCTCGGATTTGATTGCCGGAGAGCATATGGATTTTTAATACAAGAAGCGGGGATGAATCAAATTAATTATGATTGTTTCATTGCTACTCAGGGGGAAATACCACTTTCCCCCTGAAACCCCCATCTGTTACGCCGCGTTATGATCGTTCGCTCCGTTTGTCCGGACGGAACAAGTCCGATCCGGCAATACTCGCTCACTATAAGCGGGATATCTGAGTTGTTACTTTCTTAAACCAAATGGCAGGCTACTTCATTTTCAGGGGTAATGGAACGAAGCACCGGAACTTCCAGGCGGCAACGCTCGACCGCCAGGGGACAACGGGTATGAAACACGCACCCGGAAGGGGGATTGATGGGAGAAGGAACATCCCCTTTCAATACAATTCTTTCCTTTTTAAATGAGGGATCGGGAACAGGAATGGCCGACAGGAGCGATTTTGTGTAAGGGTGAACCGCTTTTTCCAGTGCACAAGATGGAAAAATCTCCATAATCTTTCCCAAATACATCACAACAATCCGCTGACTGATGTGCTCCACCACTTTGAGGTCATGCGCGATAAAGATCATCGCCAAATTCAATTTTTTTTGAAGATCACTCAACAAATTGATAATCTGGGCCTGAATGGACACATCAAGCGCCGCAACCGGTTCGTCGGCAATCAAAAGACGAGGATTGACTGAAAGCGCCCGGGCAATTCCAATCCGCTGCCGCTGGCCCCCTGAAAATTCATGGGGGTATTTGTTCATCGCCCCTTCATCAAGCCCCACCATCTCCAAAAGTTGAGCCGCCCGGTTTTGCCGTTCTTTCCGGGGAACAATGTTGTGAACCAAAAGAGGTTCTTTGAGCGCCGTTCCAATCGTCATCCGAGGATTGAGGGAGGCATAGGGATCCTGAAAAACAATTTGCATTTGTCGTCTCAGCGGCCTCATGTCGCTGGATGAATAAGAAGTAATATCTTTCCCATCAAAAAAAATGTGTCCTTCGTCGGGAGACACAAGTTTCAAAATCAAACGCCCCAGCGTCGATTTGCCGCACCCTGATTCCCCTACCAGCCCCACAATTTCTCCCGATTGAACAGAAAGCGACACATGATCCACCGCCTGAACAAAAGCAGTGGGCTTCCCAAAAAAATTTTTCTGGACCGGGAATTTTTTGACCAGATTCTGGATCTCGAGAAGATGCATATGAACAAGGGAACCGGTGACGGGACAGGACCCGTCACCGGTTCCCTAATAACAATGCCAACACCTCACTTGATGTTCCTTTTCAATTTCTTGTAACAGAGGATCTTGCTCACGGCAATTGGCCTGAACCCGTTCGCATCGCTCCTGAAAACTGCACCCTTGCGGCAGGCGGGCCAGGTGGGGGACAGCCCCGGGTATTGTTCTTAAACGACTCTCCCCTTTTTTCTTGAGGCTGGGGATCGATTCCATCAGCCCCTTGGTATAAGGATGAGCCGGGTGAGCAAACAAATCTTTAACGGAAGCCTGTTCAGCGATTTTGCCGGCGTACATGACGGTCACCTGTTGGGCATATTCCGCCACAATCCCCAGATCATGGGTAATCAACAAAAGCGACATCCCCAGTTCTTCCACCAGATTTTTGATCAGTTCCAGAATTTGCGCCTGGATGGTTACGTCAAGCGCTGTGGTCGGTTCGTCAGCAATCAGCAGTTCCGGATTGCAGGAAAGAGCCATCGCAATCATCACCCGCTGGCGCATGCCGCCGCTCATCTGATGGGGATAATCATCCACCCGCCGGTCAGGGTTGGGAATCCCTACTTTTTGGAGCATTTCAATCGCCCGATTCCGTCCTTCTCTCTTTGAAGCTTTTTGGTGGAGCCGGACCGCCTCCGCAATCTGATCCCCCACAGTAAAAACCGGGTTCAAGCTGGTCATCGGCTCTTGAAAAATCATGGCAATCCGGTCGCCGCGGATGCGACACATCTCCTTTTCGGTTAATGAGAGGAGATTGATGGGAGCCCCTTTTTCGGAATGGAGCCAGATTTCCCCCGAAATAATTTTGCCCGGCGGTTCGGAGACAAGCCTTAAAATAGAAAGAGCGGTTACACTTTTGCCACATCCCGATTCCCCCACCAACGTTGATATTTTTCCACGCGGGATTGTCAGCGAAACATCATCAACCGCTTTGATCGTTCCTTCGGCTGTTTCAAAACAGGTTCGAAGATTTTTTATTTCTAATAAAGGTTGCATACATGTGTAGGGGCGATCCTTGTGATCGCCCTCGAATCGGGCAAATACAAGATTCGCCCCTACGTTAATTTTTTAAACGGGGATCAATCGCATCTCGCAGTCCCTCTCCCACCAGATTAAACATGGTGACTGTTAAAAAAATCGCTGCGCCGGGAAAAAGGGTCAACCACCAGGCGATATCCATAAATTCGCGCGACTGGGACAAAATATCTCCCCAGCTGGGAGTGGGGGGTTGAACACCAAAGCCCAAAAAAGAAAGGGACGATTCAGTCAAAATGGCTGAGGCGACGCCAAAAGTGGCTGACACCATCACCGGCGCCAAACTATTGGGGAGAAGGTGCAAAAAAATAATCCGCCACGACTTGGCCCCCATCGCCTGAACCCCCACCACAAATTCCTGATTTCTCAGTTTCAAAAATTCCCCCCGCACCAGACGAGCGACCCCCGTCCACCCTGTCGCCCCAATCACGATCATGATGTTAATCAAGCTCGGTCCAACAAAGGCTATCACCGCCAGAATGAGAAAAAAAGTTGGAAAACATAACATCACTTCAATTCCTCTTGAAATGATCAAATCAATCTTCCCTCCGTAGAAGCCGGCCACCCCTCCCAACAGAATGCCGATTATAAGGGCAATCCCCACCGCCACAAAACCAACGGATAACGAAACACGCGATCCATAAATCATGCGCGACAAGACATCACGCCCCTGTTCATCGGTACCGAACCAGTGGGAGGACTGGGGAGGAACCAGCGCGTTGTCGAGGTTGTATTCGGTGGGGGAATAGGGGGAAATCAGGGGGGCAAAAATAGCTATGCCAAAAAGAACCATCATCACAATCAGAGCGACACGATTCAGACGAGCATGTCCGAATTGGTCGAAAACCAGTCTGATATACGATCTCTTTTTCATATCATTTGGATTCAAATGTAATTCTCGGATCGACCACCGCGTACATCAAATCGGACAACAACAAACTAACCAATGTTAAAAAAGCAGAGATGGAGGCGATTCCCATAATCACGTTGTAGTCGCGCCCCAGAACCGCTTCAAAAGAAAGCATTCCCATTCCGGGAATTGAAAAAATCTGCTCTACAATCACCGATCCTCCCAAAAGTCCCGGAAGCAAAGTCCCCATCAGGGTTACCAGAGGAATCAGGGAGTTCCGAAAAGCATGCTTCCACAATACCTTTTTTTCAGGGAGCCCCTTGGCCCGCGCTGTACGAATGTAATCCTGCCGAACGGTTTCCAGAAAATTCGCCCTTGCAAACCGGGAAAGAAAAGCAAAACTCCCATAAACATAAACCGTCACCGGTAAAATCAGGTGCCAGACCACATCCAGGAGCCATCTTCCCCACGAAAGATTTTCGGCGCCGTCAGAAACAAAACCCATGAGAGGAAACAGATCAAAATATTCGCCGCCGGCCAGAAAAACAAGCAAGAGAGTAGCCACCCAGAATTCGGGGAGTGAATAGAGAATAAAAAGTTTCACCATGACAATCTTGTCCCACAAGCTTTTCTGCCGGTTGGCCGACCAGATTCCGAGGGGAATGGAAACAAGATAAACAATGATAATGGAAATAATATTGAGAGTCAGCGTAATCGGCAATGCTTCTAGGATTCGATCCGAAACAGGACGTTTGTCTTTAAGGGAAAGACCAAAATCAAGGCGTACAATATTTTTAAGCCATTTACCATAAAAAATAAAATTTTTACCCACCCACTCCCCCTG
>SBBF01000017.1 GCA_005240075.1 Nitrospira sp. | reverse complement strand
GTTGTGATTGATTTTGAAAAAAAACCGGCTGTCCGAAAACTGTTTGATGAAAATCTGGATCTGGCCCACTTGTTGCCCCTGTTGGAAATTGAGGGGGGCAGAAAAATCATTCCCGGACAGACGCTCCTTTTTTTTGACGAAATACAACTCTGTCCCCGTGCCCTGATGGCCCTTCGTTATTTTTATGAAGAAAAACCGGAATTGCATGTGGTGGCGGCCGGTTCCCTGCTGGAGTTCGAGATGGAAAAAATTTCGTTTCCGGTGGGAAGGGTGGAATTCGAGTGGATGTATCCCCTTTCCTTTTCGGAATTCCTTCAAAACAGCCGTCAGGAAAAGCTTCTAGCCAGCAGACCCAGGCTGGATACGGACAAAAAAATGCCGGAATACCTTCATGAAAAATTTCTGGAACAGGCCAGACTTTACTCGGTTGTGGGGGGAATGCCGGAGGCCGTTGACCGGTATTTGCAAAACCGGTCGTTTCAGGATGTGACGGATGTTCATCGTTTCCTCCACGAATCCCTCATGCAGGATATCCTGAAATATGAACGGAAAGTGGCCTTGGAGCCCCTGCGCGAAATATTGGAAAAAATTCCCCGTCTGGTGGGACATCAGATCAAATATACGGGTCTTTCCCCTCATACAACGATCTACGAAACCCAAAAAACATTAAGAATACTGGAAAAGGCTCTTCTGATCCATAAAATCTGTTCCAGCTCGGCGGCCGGACTGCCGCTGGCCCTGGATGCCCATCCCAAAATTTTCAAGTATCTGTTTTTGGATATCGGTCTGATGCAACATATCTGCGGCATCCCTGCAACGGAAGTCATGCAGGCTAAAAACCTTCTGGCCGTTTACGAAGGAATGATCTGCGAACAGTTCGTGGGGCAGGAACTTCTGGTTGTCGGCGGCTCCCAACACGGAAAATTGTATTATTGGGTGCGATCCGAAAAAAACAGCAACGCAGAGGTCGATTATCTTTTTACAAGGGATGGTCAAATTTTTCCGCTGGAAGTCAAAAGCGGCCCTTCCGGAAAATTGAAGAGTCTTCATCTGTTTCTGAAAGAGCATCCGCCTATTAAAAAGGGATATGTATTCAATTCGGGAGTGATTGGCGACGAGAATCAAATTGCCTTTCGGCCGTTTTATACGGAGGTATCGTAATGATCTTTTTTTGACTCTCCCCTCAACTCAAAGTAATCACAAAAAAAATCTGCAAATCAAAAATCATGCCATTAACGCGTTGCGTAAAAAAATAATAATTTCAGCAGGTTATTGACTTTTTTATCGAGACAAGTTTATGATTCGGTCATCAAACAATCCCAAAATTTTTTAGAGGAGAGATTATGTTGCATGGAGTCGAACGCCCCGATCCTTCATTTGAGGATCTCATAGATCCGGCTCCCGATAATTTTTTCAAACAGTCTGATTATTTTGATTCCCCTCATGAGCTGGATCATTTTTTCTATGTTTCCCCCGCTCCTTTCGAGGGAAAATGGGATCTGC
This sequence comes from Nitrospira sp., assembly GCA_005240075.1. GTDB lineage: Bacteria > UBA10199 > UBA10199 > UBA10199 > SBBF01 > SBBF01. The sequence goes on along the minus strand of SBBF01000017.1, from coordinate 11,214 downwards.
CGCGGGTCGTTCCACCGGGAAGAACAAGATTTTATTCGACCCCTTCAGGTTTCAAACAATGTGTTCCTCCCAAACCGGGAACAAATTTTCAAACCCGCCTCGATTTGCATGAACTGGAAATTTCTTTATCTGTCGATATCAATAAGGCTTCTCATATTCCTCTCTCCCCCTTTGCCGATTTGGAGCTGGAACAGGGAGCAAAAATTGATGGTCACTTTAAAATGCAGGGGAATTATCCCCGCATGAAGAATGGATCCCGTTTGTTGTCATGCCAGGGGGTTTATTTGAATGTTCGGCGCGTTCAATGGCTGGCTCAGGCAGTTGGTGGAGCTCTGGCCGGCCCACTGATCGGTTGGTTGATGGCCTCGATTCCTGAAGACTATTTTCGGATTCCCTTCGGAGGGGTGGTTCTCATCGCGGGGCGTCCCTGTCTGGAATTCAACGTTCAAGACCATCCTGTTTTAAAAAATGTTTTTTGTTCACCTCTGTATCTTGATGCTTCGCGCCTCACGGAACTCGGCCTCGAATTTCCCTCCCCCCTGCTGGGTTCTCTGGTAAACGATCCCGATTTTTACTTTCAGTATGACCTGACCGCCGATCGTTTGCTGAAAATGATTTCAGAGATGCAGTCATTTTTTGGCAAGGGAGAGGGGAGTTTTCCCTTGCCTGATTATCAGGGAAAACTTCTCGTTCGTTCGCTGGATGTCAACGATCCAGACCAGGGAGTAGAAATTGATGATGGAAAAATCAGGATTGATTTTGACAATGAAGGGATGCGGTTTGTTGAGGGGGATGTGTATTTATCAGCTCAACATTCCCTGATTTCGGGCCCCCTGGAATTTTACGGCCATCCCGCTTCAGGGGAGGGGAAGCTCAAATGGGACCTGACAACGCTGGAAGGGACACTGTCCCAAGGGGTCGGCCCCTTTCAAAGCGCCACCCTTCGGGCGGATCTTTCCGAAATACTTTCTGCCGAAAATTTTGAAGAACCCTCTGATTTTATCCAGCGTCTGATCGGTCGTTATCAAATTCAACTCGATCCAAAAAAGGGGGAATCGACCTTGATTGAGGGGGGAGCGGTATATGTCAACAACGAAGACGATCATTTTTTTGCATCAGCAGGAAAAGTAAACCCGGATTTCGATTTTCTGGTTTCATGGAAAGAAGAAGACGAAAAAAGATTTTTTGTCGATTTGACTCAAAAACCGGTTGTGTTGGAAATTCCAGGAGCACCCCATAATCCCCCTTTGATTTTTGTGGGGGAATGGAGGGGTGGATTTTGGTTGGATCCAGAAAAGAAAGAAGCCCTCGGCCCTTTTCAATTGAAAGGGAGATTGAAATATAAAAATGATTCGGTCCAGGGACCGGTTGTCATTCCCCCCTGGTTAAAAATGGGATCCTCCTTTTCGGCCCATCTTCCGTTTCAGGGAATTATTTATGATCCCAAAAACCCGATCGGTTTTTCTTTTCCATCACCGTCTGCTCAAGATCAGGAAAAAGGAGGGCGCTTTTCATCATTGGATGAGGTGACGCTGACCATCAACCAGTTGCGACTGGATCCCCAAACAGGAAAAATTTGGGGGGATCTGGTTTTGTCTGCCGATCAAGCCCGGTTTGATTTTGGGGATGATCCGTCTCCATTTTTAACTCAGCCCCCGGAAAATATCTCGGTTTCGCTCATTGGAGGACAGGACGAGACACCCGAAATTTTGTGGACAGAAGAACAGAATCTGGACGACTGGAATATTTTTCTGGACCAGTACCATCTCGATCGGTCGCGGGCCCATCTTTTGTTGTCGCTTCTGAAAGATACGCGGGAGGCGAGCCTGACTGTCGATGGTTTTCAGTTCAATCTTCCCCGTTCCCGCATGATCCATGCCGGTCCTCTTGTTCTGCATATTCCCAAAAATTCAGAGCCTGTCCTGGATTTGCACATTTTGGAGGGGCGCATTGCCCGGTTTCATTTTTATTTTACAAAGCCGCTGGAATTTCCTCCGGGAATTCCTTTTGTCCGCGGATTTTATTTTGACTCCCGCTCCGGTGTTTTCCGTCTTGATTTGATCAATAACTTTGGGGACAGAAAACGGCCTCCCGAATTTTACCGGGTCAGTCCCACTGACCCCTCTATGACTCAGGCCCTGTTCAAACTTCTCCCTCTTCCCTCTCCCGTCGTCGATCATCTGATGAGGGAGGCCAAACTGGATCCTCTCTATCTTCAGAACAATGCCGATCGATGGCTCCATTTTCTTCTCCTGACTCTGATGGCCATCGAAGAAGAGAAACTGGTTCAAAACTTGAACCAAAATTCAAAAAAACAAAAGCCGCTTCCCATTTCCTGGAACGAAGCTACTCTGCATCTTCAATCGGTCCAGTTCAAGCTGGGGACCCATTTTTCGTTTGGCGGCGTTGATTTTGAATTGGGCGATCCCAACAGCCAGATTGCAGGCCGCATTTCATTAGAGGACAAGAGGGGAGATCTAACCCTGGTGAATATTGGAAAATTGCGCCTCAGCGTGCCAGGACGGGAGGAGGGGGAGGAGCCGCTTGATATTCTTTTGCAGGATGCGACTGAAGGAAGAATCATCATGGCGCAGGAGGGAAGGTCGACTGTCTTAAGAATAGAAAATGCCGTCTTTGATCATGCATCGGTCAAGGGATCCCCCCTGGGGGGCAATCTTGACCTCGATTTGGCGACCAACCTTGAATTGAAATTTTTTGAAGTTCGAAAAGGAACTGAAGAGAATGAAGGCCAAACCCTTGTGACTGCAGAGTTTGATTTTCATGTTCAGAGAGGAGAGCTGGTCTATCAGCAGGGAACCAAAAGAGCAAAACTTGAACTGGAAGACTCCCAGATGACAGCATCGGTGCGGATGATCTTGGAGGAAAGAGTCATTCCGGGGCCACCTGAACCGAATCTTTTCTTGCATCTGACTCCCTTAGGTGCTCTGGCTGATTCCGTGAAGAGCCAACCGCTTTTGGCCACAGTTTTTAAAGAAGGGGAATGGACCCTGATCTCTCCGGATCTCAAAGTCAATCAAGCTCAATTTTCTCCAGGAATCGGGTTTGACCGGTCTCATGTTCGGAATGCCCGCGTTTTCCTGAAACGGGAAGGAAAAGAAAGATCAATGAAGTTAGCGGGAGACTTTGACTGGAGGATGTCCAAGAGTTCGGAAATTCCGCTGGCCAAAGCCCTCTTGTTGCCCCGTTTGTCCCCTTACATGAATTTTGACCAGGTTGCCATTCAGGGGCCTGTGGTCCTTGAGTTTACGAGGGATCAGGTGACTATTGAGAGGGGGGCTCCCTATGAAAAGCCGGTCATTGTATCGTACGCCGGAACCATGGCCTTTCAACATCAGCCCGATCCCGGTCTGGAAGGGATGACGACGGCGGTCATCTCCCACTTTTCCGGTTCCCATCATTTTGAACGGGGGATCTTTTCCATCGGAAATGAGGAGGGAGAAAATAATTTTCACGTCAGGGAATTTTTGAGCTCGCAAATGACGATCGGCCTGGACCGGTTGACCGGGCAGATCTATGCTGTCTCTCCGTTTCAGCCGGAGTTGTCATCATTTTCTTTTTCAGAAGGAGAGGGAAATTTGTTGTTCGACTCCATTCATTTGAAGGAGGGAACCTGGACAAAAATCGACGGCCTTCAATTGGCTGTCGCCGATCGGGGGAAGCACCACAATCATTTTTCGATGGAGGGGGATATCACCGTTTTGCCCGGCGTTTTGCAGATTGATCAGCTGAAACTGGCAGGAGATTTGTATGACGAAGCCCACGATCTTCGTCTTCGTTCGTTTGTCATTGAGGAACCGCGGGAAATATTTCTTCTTTCGCAATCAATTCCATTCATCCAGTGCAGTCAGGACGATTCGTGCTAAGGCCTTGTTGCCTTGGGAGGCTGCCGACTGATAACGCGGCAGGCTCATCAAAAGCTTTGGGTGCTGGATCGCCCCTTTCATTATCCGCGCTATTTTTGTTTCTCCATCCTGATCAACCGGTTCTGTTGAATGAAGGAGCGACACATCCCATTCGAGGGGATCCCATACCGCACGGACTGAAAGAAAAGGGATTCCTTTTTGGGCGCAAATTTTGGCAAAAGGAAAGGTTTCCTGATCTATGATTTGGCAATTCGTTTTTATTCCCGCTTCTTTTTTTTCAGTGGGGGTGACCAGGATTTTTTCCGATGAAAAAAGGGATCCAGAAAGCGGGTTCATATCAAGTTTCTGGCAGAGGCTTGTTGCCTTTTGAATCAAATCAGAAGAAGGGGCTACGACCTCCCCCTCGCCATTTTTTATTTCGGTTGGAATCACCACTCTGCCGGAGACAAGATTCTCAATCAATCCTCCCGAAAATCCGAAATGAATGACATGCCGGGGCATACGAGGAAGCGAATTAAAAAGCGCATAAGCTTTAATCCTTGCTCTTTCCATTCCAACACCCATTTGCCCCAGTTCCACTCGCATTCTGTTGTACCAGCCGGAATAAAAATTAAAATTGTGCAGGGTATGATTGGGAGTAAAGTGGATTTTCTTTTTAAGTTCAATCCACTCCCGCCTGGTCGCACAGAGCCAAATGACGTCAGGGTTCATGGTGGGAGATTTACAGATCTCCTTTAATCAGGTTTTAACATTTTTCAAAGAAAAATATAAGGGATTAAATCTCGGATCATTTGGTAGCGACTACGGTCGTGATGATAGCAGTGGGCTATCTTCCACCACGCATGAGTTTGACCGCGCAACCACGGCAGGTAAAGAGCGCTATTGAATTGCATCTAAAAAGATTGAAAAAAAAAGAGGCTGCGATACATTGGTTCAATAAGCCTTCAGGGCTCGTAGCTCAGTTGGTTAGAGCGGCCGGCTCATAACCGGTTGGTCCCAGGTTCAAGTCCTGGCGAGCCCATATTTTTGACGTAAAAAACGAAGCGGCATTTTTCTTCTTCGTGCCATCTCTGCCAATTCATCAAATTCAGACACAATTTCCTTTTTGCCATTCCTAAAATGTTCTTTGGCACGCAGAGAACCAAAAGATGTTTTAAGAAAGACGGAACGACGGGGAAGAATTCTTCGGTTTATTTTTTCTTCTCTCACCCCCAGCGTGGGGGTTTCTTCAAAAAGAAGGCGAAATAATTTTTCTTTTTTTTCTTTTTTGCAAAGAACCTGGATCAAGAATCCGGGCCTCCCCTTCTTCATCAACGCTGGAATGGCCAAGGCATCCAGCGCCCCTTCGTCCAAAAGACGGCTTAAAAGATAACTGATCTCCTGGCCGGTCATGTCATCACACTGGGTTTGCAGAAGAAAAATGGTTTCGGTGATCGTTTTCATTCCATCCTATTAATCAACGAAGCCGAATAGGCGGCTCCAAATCCGTTGTCGATGTTCACAACAGTCAAACCCGGGGCGCACGAGGCGAGCATCGTCATCAAGGGGGTTATTCCTCCCAGCGTCACTCCGTAACCAACCGATGTAGGAACTCCAATAACCGGTTTGCCCGCCAACCCGCACACAACAGAGGGGAGCGCCCCTTCCATTCCGGCCACGACAATAATCACGGAAGCTGACTGAATGTGACCGGTATGGGCGAGTAGTCGATGAAGCCCCGCCACCCCCACATCATAAATTCGGGCTGTCTCGTTTCCCATGTAATGCGCCGTCCAATACGCTTCCTCAGCAATCGGCATATCGGAAGTTCCGGCTGAAACAACCAAAACAGTCCCTTTTGTTTTAATAAGGGGCCTTGTCTTTTCAAGAACCAAAAGACGGGGGGAGGAAAGATATTTCGCAGACGGAAAATGGGGAATGAGTTGATCGGCCATTTCCGGAAAAACGCGCGTCACCAGAACAGTCTGGTCTTCCCTGTTCAAGCGGCCCAAAATTTCCACAATCTGTTCCACCGTTTTTCCCGGTGCCCAGACCACTTCCGGAAAACCGTTTCGCAAAGTCCGATGATGGTCGATTTTGGCAAAATCGAGATCCTCAAAAGGGAGTTTTTTTAATTGACCCAATATTTCAGAGAGATCAATTTTGCCCCTTTGAAAATCTTCCAATAATTTTTGAATTTTTAACGCATCCATGATTTAAAGTGATCAAACCCCTTGTGGGATATTTTGATTTCCTTTCCCTGTTCATCGGTAACCTTAATGCCATAGGCTTGATCCATCACAGAACCAATCCGGGAAAATTGATAGCCGGCCGATTTTGATTTTTTCAAGAAATCCTTTTCCTCCTCCGGATTGACGGTAAAGAGAAGCTGATAATCTTCCCCTCCGTTTAAAACCAAATCAACCAGGGAAAGTTTCATTTTTTGAGCCAAACTTTCCAGCTCTTTTTCGCGTGGAATCGAGTCAAAATCAAGATGGGCTCCATACTTCTCTCCACCTGCGTTTAAGATATGAGAAAGATCCCCCATCAATCCATCACTCACATCAATCATCGAAGTCACCCCCTTTTCTCCTCCCAGAAAATGCCCCACCACTAATTCAGGAACAGGAGTTTTATGGGCTCGCATAAAGGGGGATTCGGCGAACTTCTTTTTTTTCAAGAGAGCAAGCCCCATGGCCGAAGAACCGAGAGGGCCGGAAACATACAACGCATCATGGGGGTGAGCCCCCAGTCTAAATTTGCACTTCTCTTTTTCAACCTCTCCGACCAACGTGATGGAAACCCACAACCGGTCCGGAGAAAAAGCAAGATTTCCTCCGACCATGGATACATTAAATTCAAGCGCCATCTGGTCCAAGCCGGTATATGCATCCATCAACCAGTTGCTGGAAATATTTTCAGGAATCCCCCAGGAGACCAGTGCATGGCGCGGTTTGCCCCCCATTGCCGCAATGTCGCTCAAGTTGACAGCCAGCGCTTTTTTCCCCACCTCAAAAGGGGTAAAATATTTCAAGTCAAAGTGAACCCCTTCAATCAAACAATCGGTGGTCAGAAGTTCGTAGACCCCATTTTGTTTGTCGATCACGGCACAGTCATCTCCAATACCGCAAACGACATCAGGACTCGGAGAATGAATCAGATGTTGGATGCGTTCGATCAGCTGAAACTCAGTTAATTTCATTTAACGCGATTGTCTGATTCCATCAGCCCCCACTCCCAGCATGTAAGGCTCAACCACAGGACCCGAGCCGGAAGTGAAAGAACGGATACGGGTGACCCCCTGAAGGCTCGTCATCGAAGAGAGGGCTTCCCTGATTTTAGAACTTTTCAGATTACCCGCTGTTTCAATCGCCTGCTGGACAAACCGAACCGCGTCAAAACCGAGAGCCTCCAGGCTTGTGGGGGATCTGCCAAAGGCCTGACGATAAGCAGACGCAAATTTGACTGTGGTGGGATCTTCCGAACCGGCAAAGAAAACATCCATGAAAAAACTGCCGGGGTACGATTCCGCGGAGGTCAGCGCCAACCGGGCATCGTTCCAGGCATTGGTGCCCAAAAGAGGAATCCCTTCCACCGATACAAACTGCAATCCTTCGGCAACTCGATTCACCGAACGGTAGCTGTCAGGAATAAAAAGAGCCCCAAAACCGGCCTTGCCGCTCCCTTCCGAGAAACGGGTCAGACCGGTCTTTAATCTTCTGGCCTGATCCTGCATGTCGGCGCTTCCCGGATCGTATGAAGCCTTTACAACAACCCGGCCGCCGCTGGCCCGCACCGCTGTAGAAAAAAGTTCCGCCATCTCCTGCCCGTAACTGATGTTGGGGTAAAAAACTCCAAATGAACGGATCCCCCGATCTCTCGCTTTTTTGACCAAATCCTCAATCTGCTGATTAGAGGTATACCCCATCTGAAAAATGTAATCCCCCACTCCCATGATGCCTGTCTTTTGAGTGATGGGAAGCAAAACAACTTTATGCTCTTGAGCCCTCTTGGCAGCCGCCTCCGCCAAAGGACCTGAAATCGGGCCAATGATTGCCGACACATCGGCGGAGACCAGTTCATCCACCATCGCTGTCACCTCGTCCGGCGTTGATCCCGAATTTTTGACCAGAAGAGAAACCCTCTGCCCATCGCCGGAAATGGTGTAGGGGGCCTCCTCACACCCTTCGTGGTTTCCTACGGCACATTCAATTCCCCACAGAATGGCCCGACCGTAGGTTTCCTGTGGTCCGGTCAGAGGCAACACCACACCAATCTTTATTTCCTTCCCTTCCCCCAGATCAACCGGTGTTTCGCCGCCAAGGGCCCGCAAGATTTTTTTGGCCGACTCCGTATATTCATGCTTGGGATAAGCATGGACAAACCGGGAAAGTTTTTTACGCGCCTCCCTGGTGCGCCCCGCCTCGTAAGAAACCTTGCCCCATTTGTAATCAACATAGGGACGACAGAAACCCTCCGGGTAATCTGAAAACCAGTTGGGAAGGGAGTCCGCCGATAGGGGGGAAGTCACAAAAGAGCGAAGCCTTTGAGAAGCTTGCTCGGAGGAAATGAGATGCGGAACCTCCAGATCGGCCCTCTCCAAATCCGGATTTTCTTGATAAGTGTCAACCAGCCTCAAAAAATAATAATCCAAATCGGATTGGGACAATCCCCTTTTTTGACCCAACTCGATTTTCAGTGAGTAATAATGAATTTTGAACTTGGCGGACAGAAACGACTCCGCCACCCGGCCAAATGACGATTGAGCTTTTTCCCAATCTTCGCCAGTCATGGCGGTGTAACCGGCCATGTAATAAGCTTTAGCCTGCCAGGCGGGATCGGGAGTTTTTTGGGCCAATTCCTCAAATTTCAAAATGGCGTTTGCCCTCTCTTTTTTGATAAAGAAAATTTTTCCGATCTTATAAAGAGCCTCGTCGGCCAGTTTATTATAGGCAAAAGAGGTCAGATAATTTTGATAGAGAGACAGGGCCTGATCATATTCTTTGGATTTGTAAAGAGCTTCCGCTTCATTAAAGGCCGACTGCATCGCCTCGTTGACTTCAGCCGGATAAGTTGCTTTTTTCTTGAGCCCCAGCGTGGCGCAGGAAGTGATCAATAAAAAAACAACCGTCAGCCCAAAAATTTTTTTCCACCAGCTTTTTTTTCCCTGCCCGTAGGATGGATTGCCTTCGGTCATTATTTTAAGGAGATTTTTTTGTCCCTTGCGGGCCTGCCGCCGGGAAGAAGCTTTAAGAACAATTTTCATGTCTCCTCTTTTCTCCCGCAGGGAATTTTTGTAAAAACCAAACCCTTCCAGCACCTTCGTTTCTCCTTCACGGCTTTGGGGAGGGAGTTTCACAGAGGCAAAACCCCACGGCGTTGGAATATCAAGCTCTCCCCCATGATCCAAGATTTTTTGATCGACCGGGTAATCGCACACAATATCGCTTTTATCAACTGCAAACAGGTTTCCCGTCAACAAACAAGGACGGACAAAAAGGCTGAATTTTTTTTTTGATTTTTGATCGGTGGAGCAAACGGTATAGACTTCTCCCGGCAGGAGGCCGACAGGAATTTCAACCAACTGTCTGGTCAGTTTGCGAAGGCGTCCAAAGCCATCGCAGTCGGAACAGCGCCGTTTTAATCCCCTTCCTCTTCCTTCGCAACGGGGGCAGATTTTGAAAGAGTGTTCCCCCTCTCCCCCTGCGACCCGGATACGCCCTCCTCCAAAGCAATGAGTGCAAATCACGGCATGAAACCCTTCAGCAGAGCCGCTTCCATGGCAGGAGGGGCATTTTTCAAAACCCTCAGTTTTGACTTCTTTGGCCGCTCCAAAGGCCAGTTCGGCAGGAGACAGATTCATAGTCTGCGGGGTTTGAATGCCCAGAATACGATCGTCCCGGGTGAATCCAAAAATATCATCGAAAATGTCGGTCAAATCCTCGATCACGATTGACGACTGTTCAGCCGCGGAGGAACCGGCTCCGGGAAACCATCGTTCTCGATGTTCCAGTAGAAAATTGTACGCTGACGCACATTCCTGAAAATGGGAGACAGCCTGGGGATTATCGGGATTCCGGTCGGGATGAAAGCGGAGGGCCAACACGCGAAAGTTTTTCTTTATCTCTGTGGGAGTCGGAGGATCAGGCAAACCGAGGATCTTGAGAGCGGTTTGATAGTTCAAGAAGGTTCCTTTGTAACAGTCACCAGCGCGGGACGGATCAAGCGGCTGTTCAACATAAATCCTTTTCGATGAACAGACACGACTGTATTGGGGGCCTGTTCGCCGGTTTCCACTACTCCCATGCTTTCCTGACGATGGGGATCAAAGGGTTCCCCTTCCCCCTCGACAATAACAACACCAAACTTTTCCAAAACCATTCGAAATTGACGCAGAACCATTTCTCCCCCTTCCAGAAGGGCGTTGTTCTGAGAGGCTACACCCGATTCTGTTACCTCCTCGTCCGGTTGAGAGCCGTCCTTTTCAGATTGAGGACTCCGGGCATGCTGGAGTGCCATTTCCAGATGATCATAAACCGGAAGGAGCTCCTGGATCAGTTTTTCGTTGGCATATTGGAGACTGTCGCTTTTTTCCCGCTCCATCCTCTTTCTGAAATTGTCAAACTCAGCCAGCTGACGAAGATATTTGTCCCCCGCCTCCTTAAGTTTTGTTTCAGCGATTTTCAGTTTTTCCTGCAGAACCTGGATTTCCTCTTCCAAAAGCGGCCTGTCAGCCGCCGGTAATTCAGCCCGCTGTTCTGTTTGTGCATCGGGGCTCCCTTGTCCTGTGTCCCCCTCTTCAGTTTCTTCTTTTTGTTTTTTTAACGCGTCCATAAGTTCTTGCACTTTATCGGAAGGTCCTGCCTTACCAGCCCTCGGCTGTTTTGGAATTTTATCGAATGGAGATGGATCAGACATGGGGAATACAATGAACAATAATGGGGGAGATCACGTGTGTCAAGATTTGCAATATAATATGGTTTTAATCCATCAAGGTAAGCAAAACCCTGTTGGTAAAAAGGTGTCCTCTTTGGGTCAAGGCATAGCGCTTATCAAACATCCATCCTTCTTTTCGGCAGTGGGTTAGGCCTTGAGAGAAATGTTCTTCCAAATCGCGGCCAAATAATTTTTTAAAGCAATCGGCGGAAACCCCCTCCCTCAGACGCAAACCCATCATCATAAATTCAGACATGGCCGTTTGTTGAGAGATCGGCTCTGTTTGAAACCATGAACGGGAAGATTCTTTTACAGAATGAATGTAAGATGATGGAAATTTGCTATTGGTGGTTCGGTACCCGTAATTTTTTTTTTGATTTTCAACCAAAAAAGAGACAGCCCCCGCCCCCAACCC
>SBBF01000079.1 GCA_005240075.1 Nitrospira sp. | reverse complement strand
GGCTTTGCCGGTTCTCCGAGGGGGAAAGCCTTCCCCCTTATGATAATCCAGCTGACTCTTAATCAGCGGGTCTTAAGGGAGATCCCTGTAACACCCACAAAAGTTTTTTTGATGGCCTTATATTATTCAACCATGAAATTACTCTATCTTCTGGGAACGATAATCCCCTCTCTCTTAATCGCCGGAGTGTTGGCCCAGCGAATCGGTTTAAACCCACCGTTCATCGACTATGTCCTGGATTATCTTCTGATCTTAAATCTCTTTAATCCGGTTTTTCTCTATTACGCCGTCATGCTGGATCAAAAAAAACCGCTGGTTCGATCCACCTTTCTTTTACTGGGGCCCCTTACTCTTCTTTTTTTGGGATGGATGGGGCTCATCGGAACCGAAAAAACAGGTTTTCTGATTGATCCTTCATTTATTGACCGGTATTTGGGTTTATCCATTTTTTCAGCTTTTTTCGGTCTGGTTTTGTTTTATGTGATCATCTATAGGGGCCCCGCAATCAAAAAAATGAGGATTGCCAAATTCTTTTTGACGCTGGCCTCTTATGTTTTTTTGAGCGGGGGAATTCTGCTTTTAGAAATATTCCACCTGGATGGCTTTATCTTTGATCCTCCTTATTTGAAAAGTGTTGGTGAGCTTAATCCGGGGGGAAGAACGATTCGCCTGATTCGTGTAAGAAACAAGTCGGAGAGGGATCTGGCTATCAGCGAACCGCTGAAGTTTATTCCTTTAAACCGGGTGCATGGTTATCTGAAGTATGTATGTGATCAACGTGATCAACCTTTTTTTAATCCACCTCCCCCTCCCGTTGATTGCCCTCAATTGTCTGTTTTGGAAGAATCAGGCCTTATTACGATCAGTGATGGAGAAAACTCCCTGATTTTTTGAATGACAAAAAAAGAGGAGTCTTTTAACCTGTACGTTTACGTAAGATTCGCGGTAACAACTCAGGTGTCCCGCGTATAGTGAGCGAGTATTGGCCGGATCGGACTTGTTCCGTCCGGACAAACGGAGCGAACGATCGTAACATGGCGTAACAGATGGGGGTTTCAGGGGGAAAGCGGTATTTCCCCCTGAGTAGAAACGATTCGCGGCAGTGGCGGAACTGGCAGACGCGCCAGGCTTAGAACCTGGTGGGTAACACCGTGGGGGTTCGAGTCCCTCCTGCCGCACTCGAATCGTTAGATGACTATGAAATCAGTAATCACACACGTGAGTAGCACCCAAAAAAAAATTCGTGTCGAAATCCCCATTGAAGGGGTCCGGTCGGCTTTTGGTGAGGCCTACAAGCATGTTCGCAAAAAAGCCGACATCAAGGGGTTTCGAAAAGGAAAAGTACCTGATCAACTTTTGGCCAGGTATTATGGTTCTGAAATTTTGTCTGAAAGCCTCCAACATTTAATCAACGAGTCGTATCCCAAAATCTTGCAGGAGCATCAATTGCGTCCTGTTCTGGATCCCCATTTTGATCTCAAGCCGCTTGAACAGGAGAAAGGCTACACCTACGAGGTTTCACTGAAAGTGGTTCCCCCTTTTGACGTGAAAGATTACAAGGGGCTTCCCCTTAAGAAGCGGGCTGTTGACGTGACGGACGATGAAATCTTGACTGCCCTCAAGCGGATCCAGGAATCGCGCGCCCAGTTGCAGACTGCGGATGAGGGGGTCCCCCTTGCCAAGGGGGGGGTCACGCAGGTGGATATTGAAGGAACCATCGGGGGAAAAACATTCAAGGGGGGGACCGTTAAAGATTATGTGGTTGAATTGGGGACCAACCGGCTTTTTGCAGAAATTGAACAGGCCCTTGAAGGGATGAAGAAGGGGGAGACGAAGGAGGTGAAGATGGTTCTGCCCGAAAACGCGGCTCCCGCAATCCGGGGAGAGGAGGCCATTTTCAAAGTCGTTGTTCAGAATGTCTACAAAAAAAATCTTCTGCCGCTGGATGATGAGTTTGCCAAGGATGTGGGGAAGGACAATCTGGATCAACTCAAAGAGGAGATTAAAACTCAAATAACCAAAAAGAAGGAATCAGAGAACCGCCGTTTTTATGCGGACGAGGCGGTCGAATTGCTGTTGGGTTTGTGTCCGGTTGAAATTCCGGAAGCGCTGGTCAATCACCAACTAAAGCATAACCCTCAGGCCAAAAAAGAGGAGATCGAAAAAAGATTCAAGGCGGAGCTGATTCTTCAATTCATAGCGGACAAAGAAAAGATTCAAGTTGCGCCCCAGGACCTCGATCGACGGCTCCATGAATTCTCCATGCTGACAGGAAAGCCGATCAAAGAAATTCAGGAGCACTACCGCGATCAGAATCAACTGCGTGGGCTGATTTCCCAACTTCGTTTTGAGAAAGCGCTTGATTTTCTGGTCGATCACGCTACATTAAAATAATGAAGTCTCCCCTCAATCAACTGATCCCGATGGTGATTGAAAACACCCATCGGGGGGAGCGGGCCTACGATATTTATTCCCGCCTCTTGAAAGACCGGATTATTTTCATTGGAACCACTGTGGATGATGCGATGGCCAATTTGATTATTGCCCAGCTTCTTTTTTTGGAATCGGACGATCCTGAAAAAGATATTTTTATGTATATCAACTCTCCGGGGGGTTCGGTGACGGCGGGGCTTGCCATTTATGACACCATGCAGTACGTCCGGCCGGATGTCGCCACTTTTTGCATGGGGCAGGCGGCCAGTATGGGGGCGCTTCTTCTCTGCGCGGGAGCGCAGGGGAAAAGATATGGTCTCCCTCATTCCCGGATTCTCATTCATCAGCCGTTGGGAGGAGTTCAGGGACAGGCGACCGACATTGACATCCAGGCGCGTGAAATCTTGCGCTTGAGGGAAGCGATCAACCAGATTCTTGCCAAGCATACCAAACAACAAATCAAAAAAATACAGAGCGATACGGAGCGCGACTATTTTATGTCTGGACTGGAAGCCAAGGAGTATGGAATAATAGATGAAGTCGTGGAGTATCGCGTCAAAGACAAGGAAAAGAAGGCCAAAGCGTCGTAAAGTCAGATTTAACGCGAGCTCCCCCAATGTTCAGGAGGGGTCAGTGGCTAAAAACTTTGGCGATCCGATGAATCTTTCCTGTTCCTTTTGCGGGAAATCCCAACGCGAAGTCAAAAAACTGATCGCTGGTCCCACCGTTTATATTTGTGATGAATGCATTGATCTCTGCAACGACATTATTGCCGAAGAAAACATGCGGCGCGAAAGCCAGCGGATGCGGGCTGAAATCCCCAAGCCGAAGGACATCAAGGCGATTCTGGATGAGTATGTGATTGGTCAGGAGCGGGCCAAAAGAATTTTGTCGGTCGCGGTTCATAATCATTACAAACGGATTGATTCTCAGCTGATCTCGCGGGATGTCGAGCTTCAAAAATCTAACATTTTGCTGGTGGGTCCCACCGGTTCCGGAAAAACGTTATTGGCGCAAACTCTGGCGCGCATCTTGAATGTTCCCTTTACCATTGTGGATGCCACCACGTTGACTGAGGCAGGCTATGTGGGGGAGGATGTCGAAAATATCATTCTTAATCTGTTACAGGCGGCTGATTTCGACAAGGCCAAGGCGGAAAGGGGGATTGTTTATATTGACGAAATCGACAAAATTTCCCGCAAGTCGGAAAATCCTTCTATTACCCGCGATGTCTCGGGGGAAGGGGTTCAGCAGGCTCTGCTTAAAATTATTGAGGGAACGATTGCCAACGTTCCCCCCAAAGGGGGAAGGAAACATCCGCAGCAGGAATTCATTCAGGTGGATACGACCAATATTTTGTTTCTGTGCGGCGGTGCTTTTGTCGGTTTGGAAAATATTATCGAAAAACGGATAAATCAAAAAGGAATGGGTTTTGGCGCCGATATTCGTCCCAAGAGCGAAAAGAAAGTGGGGGAGATCCTGACCGAAGTGCAGACCGAAGATCTGCTGAAGTTTGGGCTGATTCCTGAATTTATTGGTCGATTACCGGTTATTGCAACTTTGTCCGAGCTGGACGAACCAGCGCTGGTCGATATCCTCGTTAAGCCGCGTAATGCTTTGGTAAAGCAGTATCAGCGGCTTTTTGAGTTTGAGAAGGTCAAGCTTAAATTCACCCGCACGGCACTGGAAGCGGTAGCTCGCGAGGCGATCAAGCGCAAATCGGGAGCACGGGGTTTGAGGGCCATCCTGGAAAATATCATGCTCGACATCATGTATGAGATTCCCTCGCAGAACAATGTCGAGGAGATTGTGATCAACGAAGAAACTGTGTTTACGAAGCAACAACCCATTTTGGTTTATCAGAAAAAAGCGGAATCAGCTTAAACCGTCTCGATCTCCCATGGAGGCTTGACAAAAGAAAACGAGACCTTAAAGTGTAACGCAAGGAGTCCTTTATGGCCGAATTTGACAGGTTCGAAGCAAAACGAGGAGCACTCAAGCAGGTTCCCCTCCTTCCACTGCGCGACATCATTATATTCCCTTACATGGTTGTGCCGCTCTTTGTGGGACGTGAAAAATCGATTAATGCGTTGGAAGAGGCGATGAATGCCGGCAAAGATATTTTGCTGGTGGCCCAGGTGAATGCCAAAACCAACGATCCCCGCCCCGACGACATTTTTAAAGTGGGTACCTTGGGGACAATTATCCAACTCTTAAGGCTTCCGGATGGGACGGTTAAAGTTCTGGTGGAAGGAAAAAAGAGGGCCCGTGTTGTTCGCTATTTGAGTTTTGAGCATGCCTTTACGGTCGAGGTGGAAGAAATTGTGGAGGACCGTGTGGTATCGATTGAGGTGGAGGCGCTCATGCGGTCGCTCAAGGCCACCTTCGAAACCTTCATCAAATTGAACAAGCGCATTCCTCCGGAAATGTTGACCTCTGTGGCCATTATTGATGATCCCGGTCGTTTGGCCGATACGATTGTGGCTCATCTCAATCTCAAGTTGCCTGACAAGCAGAATATTTTGGAAATCGAATCTCCCCGTGAGCGGCTGGAAAAACTCTATGGCCTTCTGGAAGCTGAAATTGAAATTCTGCAGGTGGAAAAGCGGATTCGCAATCGGGTCAAAAAGCAGATGGAGAAGACGCAGAAGGAATATTATCTGAATGAACAAATGCAGGCGATCCAAAAGGAACTGGGAGAACGGGACGACTTCAAGAGCGAGATTCAGGAACTCGAGGAGTTGGTCAAGAAAAAGAAAATGACGGAAGAGGCGACCACCAAAGTCAAAAAAGAAATCAAGAAACTGAAAATGATGTCTCCCATGTCGGCCGAGGCGACGGTGGTTCGCAATTACATTGACTGGGTATTGTCGCTCCCCTGGCATGAAATGACGGAGGAGAAGCATGATATCAAGGAAGCGTCGCGAATTTTGGAAGAGGACCATTACGGCTTGAAGAATGTGAAGGAAAGAATTTTGGAGTATCTTTCCGTTCAAAAACTGGTGGGAAAAATCAAGGGGCCGATTTTGTGTTTTGTGGGGCCGCCGGGGGTTGGAAAAACATCGCTGGCCCGTTCCATCGCGCGGTCGACAAACCGAAAATTTGTGCGTCAATCTCTCGGAGGGGTGCGGGACGAAGCGGAAATTCGGGGGCACCGGCGAACCTACATTGGAGCTCTTCCGGGAAAAGTGGTCCAGTCGATGAAGAAGGCGGGTTCCAACAATCCTGTTTTTCTGCTGGATGAAATTGACAAGATGAGCATGGATTTTCGCGGCGACCCGTCAGCGGCTCTGCTGGAAGTCCTCGATCCGGAGCAGAACAATTCCTTCAACGATCATTACCTGGACATGGACTATGACCTCTCGCACGTGATGTTTATTACGACCGCCAATACCCTGCAGGCGATTCCTCTTCCGTTGCAGGACCGGATGGAAATCATCAGAATTCCCGGATATACGGAACTGGAAAAGCTGGCCATTGCCAACAAGTATCTGATCAAAAAACAGATGGAAGCCAACGGTTTGAAGCCGGAGCAGATTGATATTACCGAATCGGCGTTAAAGACGATTATCCGCCGCTACACGAAGGAGGCGGGGGTCAGGAATCTGGAGAGGGAAATTGCCTCTGTTTGCAGGAAGGTGGCTCGCAGTATTGCTGAAAATGTTGAGCCGGAAAAAATGAAAAAAGTCCGGGTTACCTCCAAATCGATTGCCACCTATCTGGGAGTTCCCAAATATCGATATGGAGTCAAGGAGGAAAAAGACGAAGTGGGCATTACAACCGGTTTGGCCTGGACCGAAGTGGGGGGAGAATTGTTGTCAACCGAAGTCACGGTGATGCCGGGAAAGGGAAAATTAATTATCACCGGCAAGCTGGGGGATGTCATGCAGGAATCGGCTCAGGCGGCGATGAGTTATGTCCGATCGCGGGCGTTGCAGTTTGGCCTCGACCGCGATTTTTATCAGAAGGTGGATATCCACATCCATGTCCCTGAAGGGGCGATTCCCAAAGATGGCCCGTCGGCCGGCATTACCATGGCGACCTCGATTGTGTCGGCTCTTTTGAGAATTCCGGTCAAAAAAGAGGTGGCCATGACGGGCGAAATTACTCTGCGCGGCAAGGCGCTTCCGATCGGGGGCTTGAAAGAAAAACTGCTGGCGGCCCACAGGGGGATGATCAAGATGGTTTTGATCCCGAAAGAAAATGAAAAGGATTTAAAAGAAGTCCCGAAGAGCGTTTTGAAAGATCTGACCATTCAGTGTGTGGAACATATGGACGATGTGTTGAAGCTGGCTCTTGATCTCAAGGATGTGGATCAGATTTTCAAGAACAGGGACTACAATCTGGTGATGGAAGAAATTTATACCAAAAAAGAAACCCTCCCCCCACCCACTCTCACCGAAAAACCAGCCGACATCGTGGCGCATTAGGTGTGCAACTCACTTTAGAATGTGGCGATTGATAGAGGGGATAGAGTGTTACTTTTTAAATTGTCATGCAAAACCGGTCTAAATCCCCTTCTCCTTTTACAATGAAGGTCATTACCAAACGCCATGGGAGACAGGATCCCATTGCCGAAGGGGCGGGAATGTTGCGGCTTGTGCGCCAATTGAGGGGGGAAGCATTAATTCCGAAAGGGGTCTACCGTTTTAAATCCATGAAAGAGGCTGACCAGTGGATGATTCAAACAATGGCCGTTACTCACGTACGCCTGTTCTCGAAGATGTGATATCGCTTTGCGACTCCTTGAACAAGGCGGGAGCCAAATACATTGTCATTGGCGGCATTGCCGTTATCTTCCACGGTTTTGGCAGAGGCACAAAAGACATTGATTTGCTGGTTGATTCAACTGATGAAAACGTGCGCCGGATCAAAAAAGCCCTCTCCATTCTGCCTGACAATGCCGTTTTGCAAATAAAAGATGACGAAGTCCGCCATTACTCCGTTGTTCGCATCGCCGATGAAATAGTCATCGATCTCATGGCCATGGCCTGTGGAATCGACTATGAGGAAGCCAAACAGGGCATTGAGTGGCGCACTATTCAAGGTGTTCAAATACCGATCGTAAACAAAAAACTTCTCATTAAAATGAAAGACACCATTCGCCCCGGAGACAAGATGGATGTCGATTTCCTGAAGGCTGAAATAGAGGCGGAGAAAAAACATGGGTCAGTCTTGACTTGAACACGAACGCATGACACGTTCTCCCCTCATGAAATTCATCGACACAGCGATCATTGAAGTCCAGGGAGGGCATGGGGGAAAGGGGTGCATCTCCTTCCGGCGGGAGAAGTATGTGCCGCGTGGCGGTCCGGATGGGGGGAATGGAGGAAAGGGGGGGGATGTGATCCTTAAAGTCAAAACGGGGATGACCACCCTGATGGATCTTAAATACAAAAGATTTTTTCGGGCCGATGATGGGAGGGGAGGAAAAGGGAAAAATCAGGAAGGGAGG
>SBBF01000032.1 GCA_005240075.1 Nitrospira sp. | reverse complement strand
GGATGTTGTTTGACGGTTGTTGAACGTATTGAAGGGGCGGTTCGCGAACCGCCCCTACTTGCATTTGATCTTTCGAAAGAAACCCTCCGCAAAACAACAATCCGTTATTACAAAAAAGGGACCCTCGTTAATCTGGAACGGGCGTTAAAAGTTGGTGATCGTATGGGAGGACATTTTGTTTTGGGGCATGTCGATGGGGTTGGCGAAATCAAATCAGTCAAGCGTCACCAAGGATCGTTGGAGATGAAAATCGTTTTACCCGATGATTCCTTGTTAATTGACAAGGGTTCCATTGCCATCGACGGGGTCAGTCTGACCATCTGCAATCCCAAAAAAGGGGAATTCACTGTTTTTATCGTCCCTCATACCGAAAAAATGACCAATCTGGGGCATAAAAAACCGGGAGATTTTGTTAATTTGGAGATGGATATTTTGGGGAAATATGTACAAAGCTTGATTTTACAGGGGCACAAGTGATACAAACAAACACGAACGCCCTATGACGAAGAATCTGGCTTTGCCAGTTCTGAGCATGGAGGCCTCCTTCATCGCGAAGTCCTTGACAAGTCTGTCAAGGACGAAGCGGGAAGGTATACAAATGGAACTGAAGTATCTCAATGAAGCGTATTTTCGAGTCGAGCGGGCCATCAAGGACATCCGGGACGGACGGATGGTGATCATGGTCGATGATGAAGACCGTGAAAACGAAGGGGACTTTGTGGTGGCTGCGGAGAAGGTGACCCCCGAGATTATCAATATGATGATTCGTCGGGCGGGGGGGTTGATCTGTCTGGCGTTGACCGAAGAGAAGGTGGAGGCGCTCAAACTCCCGATGATGGTGGCCGAAAATCAGAGCACCCATCAAACCGGTTTCACCGTTTCCATTGAAGCCCGCGAGGGGGTGACGACCGGTATTTCGGCGCATGATCGGGCGCATACGATTCAAACGGCGCTTCGTGATGATTGCAAATCGACCGACCTTGTGCGGCCGGGACATGTTTTTCCGCTAAAGGCCAAACCGGGGGGAGTTCTGGTTCGAAGCGGTCACACGGAAGGATCGGTCGATCTGGCAAAACTGGCCGGTTTAAAACCGGCCGCTGTGATTTGTGAAATTCTTAAGGAAGATGGAACGATGGCCAGGCTGGCTGATTTGCAAAAGTTGGCCGGCGAATTAAACCTCACGATTGTCAGCATTGCCGACATCATTAAATACAGAACAAGGTACGAATCACTCATCAAACTGGAAGGACAAGCCCAATTGCCGACCGATTTCGGGATTTTTACGGCGAACATCTATTCCAATCAGGTCAACGATTATCATCATATTGCCCTGGTCAAAGGGGAAATCAAGGCGGATCAAGCAACGCTGGTTCGTGTTCATTCGGAGTGCCTCACAGGAGATGTGTTTGGTTCCCTTCGTTGTGATTGCGGTCCCCAACTTCATGCCGCTTTGCGAATTGTGGCGGAGGCGGGAAAAGGGGTTGTGCTCTACATCCGGCAGGAGGGGAGGGGGATTGGCTTGATCAACAAAATCAAGGCCTACGCTCTTCAGGAACAGGGGATGGATACGGTGGAGGCGAACGAAAAACTGGGGTTTAAGGCCGATCTTCGGGATTACGGGATTGGCGCGCAAATACTGGCTTCGCTGGGGCTTGGAAAAATTCGGCTGATGACCAACAACCCGAAAAAAATTGTGGGACTGGAAGGGTACGGCATGAAGGTGGTAGAGCGGGTGCCGATTGAAATGATTCCGTCGGATCACAATATGGAATATTTAAGGGCGAAGAAGGACAAATTGGGGCATTTGTTGAAAAAGGTCTGATGCGGCAAAAGACAAGAAAGGTTAATTTTTCGGGTAAAAAACGCCGTCTTGCTCTCATCGTCAGCCGTTTTAATGAAGCCATTTGTGAGGGGTTGTTGCGAGGGGCCATCAAAAGTTTAAAGGAAGTTGGTTTTGGCGAAAAAGATTTTCAGGTATTCCGGGTGCCGGGAGCTTTTGAAATTTCGCTGGCGGCTCAAGCTGTGGCCCGTTCCAAAAAGTTTGACGGGATTATTTGTCTGGGAGCGGTGATTCGGGGGGAAACGCCTCATTTTGAGTATGTCTGCCAGGCGGTGACGGAAGGGGTCAACCGGGTCATGTTGGATAGCAGACTTCCGGTTGCCTTTGGGGTCTTGACGACCGATAATGCAAAGCAGGCCTCTGAGCGTTCAGAAGACGATGAATTCAACAAAGGACGCGAAGTAGCATTGGCTGTGTTGGAAATGATCGATCTTTTAAATAAACTAAAACGCAATAAATGATGTTAGGCAAGGCGCCGGACCGAGGCCGACTGAGGCGTACTAGCAGGTACGCCGCAGGGAGTGCCGAGGGAACGGCAACGCAGCATAACAACATTTATTGCATTTGGCATTATGGGACATCGACGACAATCCAGAGAATGCGCCCTTCAACTTCTTTTCCAGGTTGAATTTTCTCATCAACCTCCGTTGGATATTGTGAAGCTGTTTTGGGAAGAGAATCATCACTCTGAAGAGGTTCGCCTTTTTTCGGATGAGCTTTTTTTGGGAACCATGCGCAACTTGAAGGAAATTGATTTTCTGATTGAATCCTGTTCAACCAACTGGAAACTCTCCCGGATGGCCTCGGTGGACCGCAACATCTTGCGTATGGCTGCTTTTGAGTTGATTTATCTGGAGGGAATCCCCTCGTCGGTGACCATCAACGAGGCGGTTGAAATTGCCAAGAAATATGGGACGGAAGAGAGCCCCAGTTTTATCAACGGCATTTTGGACAAGATTGCGAAGGAAAAAGCGTGACACTCCATATCAAATTTACATCCCGATCGTTTGACAAGATTGAAACGCAATGCGCCGTGGTAGCCGCTTTTGCCGACCTCCGCCCGTTGCAAGGGATTGCCTCGCTCATTGACTGGAGGTTAAACGGCCTTCTCTCCAGGGTGTTGATCAAGAACCGGTTTGAAGGGGAGCCGCGGGAAGCGCTTCTTCTCCCGGCAGAAGGAAGGGTGAGGGCGAAAGAGCTTTTGATCGTTGGCCTCGGGCGGCAAACCGATTTTAATGAATCGTACGTCGGGATGACGATCCAGTTTCTTCTGGAAAAACTGGCCACCAAAAAAATTACCGATTTTGTGATCTGTTTCTCGGACGTCATCCATGACCGGTTTGAATGGCGCAATTCCATCCGTCTTCTGGTCTCCAAACTTCGGGATTTCCCCAATATTCAGGCGGTCACCCTGTGCGAACCGGAGGAATATATCAAGGATGCCAAAAGGAGGCATATGGATTTTGGAATGCAGGTGGATGTCTCGTTCGAGTCAGTATGAAAGATGGTAATTGTTCAAGCCTGTTTTTTAGTAAGCGAGCATTTGCCGGATCCGATTCATTCGGTCCGGCAAAGCGGAGTGAACGATCGAGAATAGGGGAATCAGATGGATCGAGTAGTGAATCAGTGGTTGACAGATGGGGGGTTCGGGGGGAAAGCGGTATCTCCCCCCGAATATATATGACGGACGAAGAATTAATCCTTGCCTATCAAAGGGGAGATGTCCGTTCTTTCGAAATTCTCCTTACTCGGTACAAAAGTGAAATCTACAATTATATCTATCGATTTTTGGGGGATCGGGAGGGAAGTCATGAGGCTTTTCAGGAAGTTTTTGAACGAGTCATTCGTTCAGCCCATGTCTACACCCAAAGAGCCAAATTTTCCACCTGGCTCTACACCATCGCCCACAATTACTGCATTGATTTTTTGCGCAATAAAAAACACCGTGACAATACGGTCTCCCTGAATGACACTCCCGGTCAGGGGGGAGAAGACGAAGCTCTCACTTGGGAGAGTCGTTTAAGGGACCATCATCCAGGACCTGATCAGCAGGTGGGGGTGTTTGATCTGGAACGAAAGCTTAAACTGGCTTTGGATTCCATCAATCCGGATCAAAAAGAGGTTTTTTTACTGCGAGAAAGACAGGGGCTACAGTTCGATCAAATCGCTGAAATTGTTGGTGTTTCTGTGCATACAGTCAAGAGCCGGATGCGCTACGCCTTGGAGGGTTTGAGGGGGAGTCTTAAAAAATTGGGGATTACAAATCCTTTTTAAGGTTGAACCGTTTATAGTTACACGATGAATTGTCATCAATTCAAGACTGAGATTATTGATTACATCTACAGGACCGGAGCCGCTGATTTTTTGATGGAGGCGGAACGGCACATTCAATCTTGTCCGGTCTGCGAAAAGGAAGTGTTGGGCTATCAGAGTGTGCGAAGCCATTTTGGAACTTTGCCGGATCATCAAGCCCCTCTGTCTGTGGTCGATCATCTTCTTCATTTAAGTCATCGAAAGAGTTGGGTGCAACAAGTGAGGGATTTTTTTTCTACCCCCTGGTTGGTCCCACCGGTCACAGTCATGGGGATGTTTTTGCTTGCTGTTGTCATTCTGTTAAGGGGGCCCGATTTATCAACTCCGTCGCCGGAGGTTTCCCTGAACTCGGTTCCTTTCTCCCAGCCCACTCTTAACTGGGGAGGGGACAATTCACGAATTGGTTTTCAGAATGTTGCTCAGGGGGATTTGAATCCACTCCTCAATATGGATGTTGATTCTTTGCCTCTTTCGGATGTCGATCTGGAAAAAAAGTGGCAGGAGCGCCATCGACTGATGATGGAAGCCGATGCCGATGCCCTCATGATGAGAGGACGCCGATTCAAGGCGATGGGACGGGTTGATCTGGCGTTGAACGATTTTGAAACCATTTACCGCTTTTATCCCGATTACACGTATCTGGGAGATGTCCTGATGTATCGGTCCCAGTGTTATGCTTTTCAGGGGAATTACGACAAGGCGATCGAAAGCCTTGAATTTTATCTCTCCCAATATCCTGCCAAACAATCCCTGATCCAGCCGATGATTGAAGGGTTAAAGAACCAGAAGTCAACCCAGTAAGCCAATACTCTCATCTTTGAGCAGGTTGGTTTTTATCTCTTGGAGTTTTGCTTTACTCTTAAAAAATATGTTCAATTTTTTCCCCTGCCAGCTGTCCCGTTTTTCCATTTCCAAATGAATAGAATTAAGCGCGGCCCATTTGTTGACCGACCAGTCCGGGGCGATGGTTTGATCGCGGGGGCCATGGGCGTTGATCCGCTGAATCAAAATATCGGGACGGAGATGTTCCAGAAAAGCGATGCATTGATCGGTAAAATCATCCAGCGTGAGGGGATCATAGAGTCCCTGACGAAACTGTTTTTCCAAAACTGTATTTTTGAAAACAACGAGATTGTGAATTTTGACGGCAGAAATCGGCAGGGTATTCAAAAAACAGGCCTTGGATCGGCTGTCTGAAGGCTCTTCTCCCGGCAGTCCCAGAATGACATGCGCCGAAGTTTTGATTTTTTTTTCGGCTAATTCGTGTGACGCTTTGACAAAGTCTTCCACCGTATGAGCCCGGTTGATCTTTTTTAAAATATCATTCCGGTGGGACTGCAATCCCAGTTCGACCCAAAGCCAGGTTCGTTGATTCAGCTCCCCCAGATAATCGACGACCTCCTTTTCCAGACAATCGGGACGGGTGGCAATCATCATTCCTTTAATGTCTTCAAACAAGAACGGCGTCTCATAAATTGTTTTCAACCGGTCGAGCGGGGCATAGGTGTTGGTTCCATTCTGGAAGTAGACAAAAAAAGCGGCCGTTTTGTGGCGCTTTTTCACATACTCCATGCCGCTTGAAATTTGTTTTTGGATTGAATCCCCCGGTTGAAAAGTAAGCCCCGTATAAGAAGACTCCTGACAAAAAGTGCACCCCCCCTTCGCTTTGGTCCCATCTACATTCGGGCAGGTCAATCCGGCATTAACCGTGATTTTAAAAATCCTCTCCCCAAAATTTTTCTGAATTTCTTTGAAAAAAACACGATATCTTTGAGTCATTATATACCTTCCCGCTTCGCGATGAAGGAAGCCTCCAAACTCAGAACTGGCAAAGCCAGATTCTTCGTCATTTGGCGCGCAAATCATGCACAAGATCGAACTCCTCTCTTTTTGTCAATTTTTTATCACTTTAATCATTTTAAGAAAAAACATTTTTCTTATCGGTAGACACTTTTAACTTTTATGTTCAAAAATTAAATCTTTTTGTTTTTAATCACTTATAACGGTAAATCAGAAAATTTTTTTTTGGGATACGATCGAATGACTTAATTAATCTAATCAGGAGTATTTATAATAAAATTAAGTGGGTCTTTTTTAACCCTTTTATAGAAGGTAAGAAAAAACAGAGTCTAATTAACTAATTGAAATTAAATAGTATTTTAAAAAATTGAGTTTGGCATGCCATTTGCTTTGTAAATTGATTGTCTGAGGGGGGCAATCAAATGGTGGTAAATGCATGCTGGGTAGGAATAACCTTTATATCTTTTTAATTTCACTTTTTGCCCTGACAGGTTGTGGGGGAGCGGAATTTGGATTATCCCCCGGTTCGAGTGCCGGTGATAATGATGAAGGGGTGGAATACAGTGGAGAGAGTCTTGAAGGAGGGGCGGTTACTCAACTCGATGTTGATGAATCGGGAGAGGCGGAAGTTGATTTAACCTCGCTGACCGGTTCGGAAGAATTCGTTCTCGCCCTTCATGCCTTTGAGGAAAATGGGAATCCCCAATCTTTCCATGTTTCCAGTCTGAACGATCCGCCAGGAAAATCAGCACCAAAATATTTGGAAGAAGAGAGTGAAGAATATACAGATGACTGGCACAATACCCTGCGGGAAGCGGAGGCTGATCTCGATCCTGCTTCATTAACTCATGAAGGCCAACACATTGCTTTTGCGACTCAAGATCCCGATGTCGGTTCCACCCGTACCTTCAAGGTTTTGAATTCTCTGGCCAGAGTGGGGAGCACCACGACGATTACAGCCAAACTGGTTCATAAAAATTCGGGGGTTTTGGGGTACGTTCAGGAGGAGGATGAAGATGCCGTGGGGGATGAGGTTGGTGATCTTCTCGATACGTTTAATTCCCAAATTAATGATCTGGAACGTTTATATGGGCCTATCTCCGATCTGAACGGCGACGGCCGGGTGATCGTTTTGTTTACTCGTGTGGTGAATCAAATGACAGCAAGCGGATCCGGCGGGATTATAACTGGGTTTTTTTATGCGGGTTCTTTGCCCGAAGAAATTATCTACACCTATGTTCCCGATAGGGAGGGAGAGCATGGAACTCCGATTTCCAAATCTTTCTCCTATTCCAACATCTACCCGACAGTGCTTCCCCATGAATGGCAACACATTGCCAATTACAATCATCATGTTTTAGTCAATGAGGGGGAAGCTGAAAGGCCCTGGCTTAACGAAGCTTTGTCACACATGGCTGAAGGGATTTCTACCCTGAACTCTTCCGATTATATGGAGGACGTGGGGGTTGAAAATTATTCCCGATTTGCCATTTTTCTCAAAAACCCGGTCGCCTATTCGATGATTAAAGGAGCTTCGCTGCCGGTGAGAGGGTTTGCCACTTTGGCTCTTCGATTTGCCTATGAACAGGCGGAGAAAGGCTACATGCCCGGTTCCGCCTCTGGAGCCGAACTGCTTCAAAATTTGGTAGATACCAATCTGGTTGGGGTGGAAAATTTTGTGACGGCGCTCTATGGTGAAGGGGTAGCCACGACCAGCTTCCTCACTTTTTTGGGGCAGTTAAACCTTGCTCTTTTCATGGATGATACCGGCTTGACGAATGATCCCCGCCTGAAGTTGGATATTAATCTTCGCGGGGTCGCCGACGACAATCGGGGAACTAATCTCCAAGGGCCGGCCGTGCAGACCGCCTCTTCTTTTCCATTGAGCGGAAATGTTCTGGGAGGAGGGATGGCTTATTATCGACTTTCCGGCCAGGATATTATCGATGCCGGCGGACTGCTTCTTTTGAATGTGAACAGTCCTACTCGCTTCGGCGCTTATTTGATTCAGACTGGGTTATAATTTTTTTCCCCTTTTAACCTTCGTAGTTGATCGTGTAAAATTACATTCGTAATAATTGCACGCCAGATGATGAAGGATCTGGCTTTACCAGTCCTGAAGACGGGGCATGATTATCGGAATTCCCAGAGAATCAAAACCGCAAGAATATCGGGTCTCCATGACCCCCGATGGTGTCCAGGTGTTGGTAGGAGGAGGAAATCAAGTTTTGGTCGAGCGGGAAGCGGGGAGGGGGGCCGGTTTTGCTGATTCGCTTTACGTTAAAGCGGGCGCTCAAATTGTTTCGAGTTATCATGATGTTGTTCGCAGAAGTGATTTGATTCTTAAAGTCAAGGAACCTACTTTCAAAGAAGCTGAAAAATTAAGGGAGGGGCAGATTCTTTTTACCTATCTTCATCTGGCCGCCAATCTGACATTGGCTCGCCTCCTTGCCAGAAAAAAAGTTGTTGCTCTCGCTTACGAAACGGTGGAGCTCCCCGATCATTCGTTGCCTTTGTTAAAACCGATGAGTTCAATCGCGGGGCGTCTGAGTTCCCAGATGGGGGCCCATTACTTGAGGCATGACAAGGGGGGGATGGGCAAATTGATGGGAGGAATTCCGGGAGTGGCACCGGCCCGCGTCACCATTCTGGGAGCGGGAACGGTCGGCTCGCATGCCATGGAAGTAGCCTGGGGAATGGGAGCAGAAGTGGTTTTGCTCGATCTGTCGGAAAAAAAATTACTGGCTTTAAAACAACGCTTTCCCGCCCGCTTGATGACGCTGCTATCCGCACCGGAAAATATTGTGCGCATTATTCCTCAGACCGATCTTTTAATCGGCGCTGTTCTGGTCACCGGAGCTCCCGCTCCCAGGCTCGTCAGTCGTGGGTTAGTCAAACAGATGAAAAAGGGGAGTGTGATTGTTGATGTGGCTGTTGACCAGGGGGGATGTGTGGAAACGTCTCGTCCCACCACTCATGCCTCTCCCATTTATACCTGGCATGGCGTTGTTCATTACGGTGTGACCAACATGCCGGGATGCGTTCCCCAATCGGCCACCGAGGGGTTGGTGCATGCCACCCTTCCTTATGTTCGTGAAATCGCCCGTTCAGGGATTGATTCGGCCTGTGAAAAACTACCGGAACTCAAAAAAGGAATTAATATCAGAGAGGGAGAGGTAGTGCACCCGGGAGTTCAACAGGCGCTCGGTTGATTCCATGCGTAAATCAGCCTCAAACCTTCCAGCGTTAAAAATTCGTCAGTTTCCGATATCTTTTTGGATCCTTCCGCAATGAGGGTACACAAACCTCCCGTGGCAATGACTTTGGCCGGTTTTCCCGTTTCCTCCTCCATTTTTTCAATGATGGAATCGATCATTCCGGTGTAGCCGAAATAAATTCCCGATTGCATGCATTCAATCGTGTTTTTGCCGATCACCCTTTTGGGTTTCACAATTTCGACTCGTGGCAGTTTGGAGGCGCGCTGAAAAAGAGCTTCCAGCGAAATACCGATCCCCGGTAGAATCAATCCCCCCATGTATTCCCCCCGTTGATTGACGTGATCAAAAGTGGTGGCGGTTCCGAAGTCAACAATGATCAGCTCCGACTTCCAGCGATGATAGGCGGCTACCGCATTGACAATACGGTCAGCGCCGATTTCTGCCGGATGATCAAGCGCAATCGGCATGTCAATTTTGATTTCCGGTCCGACACAAACCGGTTTACATTTGAGATAACGCTCGCTCATCTCTTCGAGAGAGCGCTGAAGAGGGGGGACGACATTTGAAATGGCGACACCGGTGATTTGATCAAGTTTGATGTGAACGAAAGAAAGGAGTTCCCTTAAAAAAAGCCCCCATTCATCGGCGGTCCGCTCCTTTTTGGTATCCAGCCGCCAATGATGGACGATTTTTTCCCCCTTGTAGATTCCCGCAACCGTATTGGTGTTGCCGACATCAATGGCTAGGAGCATATGAGAACATCTCCCGACACTACTTTTTTGAGCACCTCCCCTGTTTTAACCAGCAAAAAACCGTCGCTGTCCATATCCTGCGCTACCCCTTCATAGGATTGGTTAACCTCTACCACTTTTACTTTTTTTCCCAAAATAAACGAGTGTCCCTTCCAATAATCAAGAATCGGCAAAAACCCTTTTTGATCGTAAATCCCTCTCCATTTTTCATAATGATTGAGGCAGGCCGACAGCAATAATTCGCGTTCGCATTCTCTTCCCTGGCTTATTTTCAACGATGTAGACTCCTCCCGGATATCAGGCGAAAAATCGGAAACGTTTGCATTGACGTTGAGGCCGATGCCGATCACGACAAGAGGGGCATCGGGATGGCGCACCGAAAGAACCCCCCCCATTTTTTTTCCATCCAGAAAAAGATCGTTGGGCCATTTAAGTTTGACGGTGATTCCAGGACAATGGGAATTAATTCCGTCGCAAAATGCCGCTCCAGCCACCAGCGTTAAATGGGGGGCTTTGGCCGGATCAGAAGGGAGGGCATCCATCAGGCTAACCAGAATATTTTTTCCGGCGGGAGATTCCCAGTTTCGCCCCAGTCGGCCATGACCGGCCATCTGAAAATCAGCCAGAAACAGGTCACCGCGGCCGGCCCCTTTTTCTATTTCTTTGATTGCCCAGTCGTTTGTTGAAGTTGTTTCGGGCAGATAATTGATTTTCTTTCCGAGCCAGCTTGTTTTGAGATGTTGATTTATTTTTTGGATATTCATCAAAACTCATGATAGGGAAGGATGCATGCCCGCGCAAGATATTTTTCTGGACCAGTTGTTGCTCAAAAGGGATTTGAGCGTCTCCCAAATGGAGACAGCGTTGGAAGAAATATTGTCGGGAAGAGTGGAGGAAAAAGAGGTTGTTTCCTGGCTCAACCTCTTGAGAGACAAAGGAGAAAAGGCGGAAGAAATCAAGGGGGCGGTCGTTGCCCTGCGCAAGAGAGCGGTTTTGCTTTCTTGCAAAACGAGGGAAGTCCTTGATACCTGTGGAACGGGGGGGGACCAAAAAAATACGTTTAATATTTCAACGGCCGTTGCTTTTGTTGTCGCGGGAGCCGGTGTGGCCGTCGCCAAACATGGAAACAGGGCGGTCAGCTCCCAGTCGGGAAGCGCCGATGTTTTAAGGGCTTGCGGAGTCAAGGTGGATGCCTCTCCGGAGGTGGTCGCTTCTTGTGTGGATCAGATCGGGATCGGTTTTCTTTTTGCCCCTCTTTATCATGCGACACTCAAAGCTGTTTCGGCGGCGCGTCAAAAAATAAAAACCAAAACCATCTTTAATATTCTGGGTCCTCTTTTGAATCCGGCCGGGGCCCCAAGACAGATGATCGGTGTTTATGATGCCAAGCTTCTTCTTTTGATGGGAACTGTTTTGAAAGAATTGGGAACAAAAAAAGCGCTCCTTGTGCATGGTCATGACGGCCTTGATGAGGTCACACTGACGTCCAAGAGTTCTCTGTTGTGGGTTCAAGAGGGGAAAATGCGGGAAGAAATTTTTGATCCTACAATTCTGGGCTATCCCTTTTGTCGGCCGGAAGAATTGACAGGAGGAACGGCGGAAGAAAATGCCAAACGATTGAAGAAAACGCTCAAAGGGCATTCGCAGGCGGTTGATCATTGTGTTCATATCAATGCGGCGTTTGCGCTCCTGGTTGCGGACAGGGCCAAAGATATCAAGGAAGCTCTTTTGATGGCGCAGGAATCGATATCGAGTGGCCGGGCGTATGAAAAGTTGGAGCGATTGGTGGAGATGACCAACAAAACGTAGGGGCGATGCTTGTCATCGCCCTATTTTGGGCGAACACAAGGTTCGCCCCTACGGCAAATCAATGAACACCCTGGCACAAATCATTGATTACAAAAAACAGGAACTCGCCTCTCACCGGCGAAAAATTTCTTTCAAGGATGTTCAAAAAAAAGCCGATGACGCCGAGTCTCCTCGTTTTTTTCTCAAAAATTTTAAAAAAGAGGCGATCAACATTATTGCTGAAATCAAAAAGGCTTCTCCTTCCGCGGGGGTTATTCGTCCCGATTTCAGGCCGTTGGACATCGCCCGGATTTACGAGGACAATGGAGCGCGGGCCCTTTCGGTGTTGACTGACGAACATTTTTTCCAGGGATCTCTTTCTATTTTGACGCAAACGAAGGCCCAGGTCGCTCTTCCCTGTCTGCGGAAGGATTTTACGCTGGATGCATACCATGTCTATGAAGCACGAGGGGCGGGGGCTGACGCCATTCTGTTGATTGCGGCTGTTTTGGAGCCCTCCCAGTTGAAGGATTATCGCGATTTGGCCAACGAATTGGGAATGGAAACTCTTTTTGAAATTCACGATCCCAATGAGTGGAAAAAAATTGAATTGATCAATCCCGCTCTTTTGGGAGTAAATAACCGGAATTTGCAGACTTTTGAGACGAGCCTCAAAACCTCATTGGATTTGATTGACGTGATCAGGGGAGAACGCACTGTTGTCAGTGAATCGGGGCTTAACGACCGTGATGATCTCCTCACACTTCAACAAGCAGGCTTCGACGGTTTTTTGATCGGAGAGACATTGATGAGGGAGAAAGATATCGGAAAAAAACTCAAACAGTTAGTTTCCTCTTGATCAGCCGACCAGCCAGCCTCAGGCGGTCTTTCCAAGGGAAGCGAAGAAAATTGGTTTTAACCACCCCTTTGGTAAAAAAGGTTTTTTCCGAATAATCGATGGTTACTTCCACCAGAACCGGTTTTCCCCTTTCACTTGTTTGATGCGCTTTTTTAAGTTGCTCCCCAATCTGGTGATCGTTGGCTATGGCCAGATAATCAATCCCGACCGCCTGGGCGAACGACTCAAAGTTGAACGGGGAAAGGGTTGTTAAAACGGTTCGATTAAAACTTGTTTTTTGGAACTGCGCGATCTGCGAAAGTTCACCATCGTGGAGAATACAGGAAACCACCCCGATTCCGTTGGTGGCAGCTGTCAGCAGTTCCATCCCGGTCATTAAGAAAGCGCCGTCTCCATGGAGCCCCACAACAGGACGATCGGGACAGGCCATTTTGGCCCCGATGGCGGCCGGTACGCTGTAACCCATGCAGGAGTAATCAATCGGTCCCAGGAAAGAACGGGGTTTGGGGAGTCTCAGCAATTCCATCGCCATAAAAGTTCCGTTGCCGCTGTCGGTTACAAAAATCGCATCGTTGCCAAAAATTTCCTGAAGGTTGTCGATCAACCGGAAAGGGGTTACTTGATTGTCCTGGGGGGGCCTCTCTCTCTGTTGGGTGCGGATTTCTTGATGAGCCTCAGCCAATCGTGACAACTTTTCGGTATTCGGGGGACGGCTTTTGAGAAGAGGGGAGGCGAGCAAAGCCTGAAGTGCCGGCAAGGCAGGGGAAGTCCAGGTGATTGTGGCCTGATAATTTTTATTAAACACTTCGGCGTCCGCATCGATGTGGATTAAGTTGGCCGGGGGCAAAAAGCCGTAGCTTCCGGTTGCCACTTCGGCAAAACGGCATCCGACGGCTAAAAGACAATCAAACGATTTTTCAAGGCTCCGTATTTCAGGAGGAGCGGCGTTCCCCATGGTCATCCATCCCCAGCGGGAATGATTTTCCGGAAAAACCCCTTTGCCGGAAATGGTGGTAAAAACAATCGCATCCAGTTTGTCTGCCAATTTGATTAATTCCTCATGCGCTTCCACAACTCCCAAGCCAGCATAAATGGCAACCGATCGGGATGAATTGAGGGTTGAGATGATCAGGTCGAGATTATTTTGAGCGAGGGGGGTTATCTGGTTTTTGGGTAAAAATTCAAAATTGGCCTCTCCAGAAAAAAGATAAAGTTCCGCCGGAATTTCTACCATGACAGGCCCCGTAGGAGCTTGGCGGGCAAGCTGACAGGCCTTACGCAAAGTGGGATAAATTTCGGCGTGGGTGCGGGGAAGAAAAACTTTTTTACAAACCGGTCTGGCAATTTCCCCCTGTTCCACGTGGTGGAGCTGGTAGGATTTTTCGGAGTCTCTGCGGATGCCGCTGGAGAGAATCAACAGGGGGATTTGGTCCAGATAACATTCGGCAATGCCTGACATCGCATGCGTCAGGCCGGCGCTGGGGACGAGGTTGATGCAGGCCATCTCCCCGCCGGCGCGAGCCGCTCCATCCGCCATGAACGAAGCGGATTGTTCGTCGGTGACAAGGACCGGGATCAGTTCCTCCGCATCGGCGAGGGCGTCGTAGAGTTCAATATTATGCGTTCCCGGAATGCCGAACAAAAATTTCACCCCTTCATCCTGCAACGCTTTGACAATAATTTGAGAACCGAGTGTTTTCACTTCTTACCTCATCAAAATTCTCCATACATCATACTTTAATTTTAACAAAACAATTTTCTTTAATGGTTCTTGACGGAAATGGGTGGAGGCGGAAATGTCTCAAGATCATCTTGTGTTGTTTCGAAGCCCCTCCGCCACGCGGTCAGCCAGGGCCATGATGGTGAGATCAGGATTGATTCGAACGGTTCGTCCGAAAATTGGTCGGTTGCTCACCCCTACTCATTCGAGAGACTCCTCATAACTCCTTGAAAAGCAACACTTCATCTCTTGCCATTATCTGGCACGGTTGTTGCAAGAAAAAAGGACAGTTTGCCGTTAATAAATGCCGAACAGCGGTCCGGTAACAGGCTATTGACTGTATAACTTTTATGTTATAATATGATGGAGCCTCGGATAACAAAGCACGTTGTTTATTACATTGATAACCGAGGGGTTAATCCGGTCTGGGATTTTATGGCTTCGCTGTCAGCTGGTGAACGCGAGAAATGTTTTGAATACATCGCTTACCTTGAAAAAATTGGCGAACAGGTAAAACGACCGGTTGGAGATTATCTTGGCAATAAACTCTATGAATTAAGGCCCAAGCAGACAAGGATCCTCTATTTTTTTATGTTAAAGGATTATGCGGTTCTTGTTCATGCTTTTCGTAAAAAAACAGACCAGATTCCGGAACGAGAAATAAAATTGGCCCAAAACAGAATGGATGAATTCATTCTGAGATACAGGAAGGGTCAGATCCGGTTGGGAGGTGAACCAAAATGAAGCAGATGAAAGCCCCTTCGCATCGGTTTTTGATGAAAGGTTATTTCAAGAACAAGAAGTTCCGGGAAAAAATCAGGGCCGGTGTTCAAAGGTTGAAAGTGATCAGCCAGATTATTGAATTGCGGGAAAAACTTGACTTAACCCAAAGTGAGTTGGCCGCTCGAATAGGGGTTTCTCAGCCTTTCATTGCCCGAATTGAAAATGACGAGGCATCCAATTTAAGTTTGGAAACATTGTTCAAGCTCGTGGATGCCCTGCATGGGGAAATTGAAATCCGGATACGTTCTGTCAAAAAAGCCGCTTGAATCTCAGCTGGATAAACGAACCCCCTCCGCCACGCGGTCAGCCAGGGCCATGATGGTGAGATAGGGGTTGATTTCACAGGCGGCTGGAAAGAGGGAGGCGTCGGCCACATAGAGATTCTTTTGACCATGAACCCGCCCCCAACTGTCAGTCACTGAAGTCCGGGGATCTTCTCCCATCCGGCATCCCCCCATTAAGTGGGCGGCTGAAATGGCAATTTTTCCCAGCTTGAAATATTTTAAAGAAATCAATTCATCGATTTGTGCTTCTTCTTCCCGATGAATCAAAAAACGATCTGAAGCAGGGGCATGAACCCGCCGGCACCCGGCCGAAAACAAAATCCGGGCGGACGCCTTCATGGCAGAAACAAACGCCTGTTTGCTTCGTTGACTAAAACGATAATCAACCAGCGGGTTTCCTTTTCTGTCGATTCGCACCCGATTATGACTTTCCGCTTCATCCATCACCAACACCAGAATCATTTGCAGATGATGAAAGTGGTTCATCAAATCGTCCAGTTCTTCTCCAAAACCGCTCAAACTTTTGGCGAACGTAAACGGAAAATACATGCAGGTCTCCAGTAAAAAATGTTGGGAGTGATAAAATTCATCACAGTAAAAACTTTTGGGATGTCCTTCTGAATTCTGGATCGGCCGGGGATGCTCACCGGCCAGCATGAGAGCCGGTTGACAGGTGAAATAACGCCCCAGAGCCGGCAAGCGGTCTCCCAATCCGGAGCGGAAGAGAAGAGTGGGGGAATGAATAACGCCGGCTGACAAGATGATTTGATCGGCTCGAAAACGATACGAGCCCGGTTTGAGAGAGGAGGGATCCTGTCCAAATTGGGGAGGAATAATTTGGGCGATTACGTCATTTCCCTCCATTCTTTCCACTCTGCAAAAAGGAATCACTTCGACTCCATTTTTTTGAGCCGTTGGAATCTGGACGGCCGCTGTTCCCTGTTTGGCATGGACGGCGCACCCCAGATTGCAGGTTCCCAATCCCCGGCAAGCACGGGTATTGACCGGAAATTGTTCAACATGCCATCCCAATTTTCTGCATCCTTCCACAAACAAAAAATTGTTTTCGTTAATTTCCTCGGGCGGGTGGAGATGAACGTTGTTTTCCCGGATGTATTTTTCAAAACGGGGTTTAAGATCGTTCATCGTCAATCCGGGAACGTTCCAACGATTTAAAACTTCTTCCGGCATGGTGAGTGACGTGCCGGTGTAGACGCTTGTCGTTCCCCCCACCGACCGGGCGAAGGCGAGCGTCATATCCTGTGAGGTAGTCTGGAATCCCCCCTGATCGAAATAATATTTTTC
The DNA here is from genome assembly GCA_005240075.1 of Nitrospira sp. Lineage (GTDB taxonomy): Bacteria > UBA10199 > UBA10199 > UBA10199 > SBBF01 > SBBF01. The sequence continues at coordinate 3,187 of SBBF01000032.1, read as the reverse complement.
CGCCATACCGATTTCATCACGCGTATTTTGTTCTTTTTTGAAAAATCCCCCCCATTCCAGAAGGGCGATTTTGGCGCCGCGCGCACAGAGGGGAGACAGTTCCTTGGCCACGGTGCCGCCGCCGGCGCCAGAGCCTATAATCACCATGTCATAAGGGAGAACCGTTTCATTCATAGCGGACGCTTTACATAACCGATTTCATCATACACCGATGGTTGTCCATAAACGCCCAACTTGGCCAGCGTATTAATCCCCCAAAAACCCTTTCTTAAAAGAGGAAGAGGGGAATCAAAAAAGAAATTGAGAACTTTTTTTTGTTTTTCAGGGGAAAGATTTTTAAAACAACGTCCCCCTCTGACCACAGACACCATCTCAATGAGAATCAAAAAGAGTTTGATTTTGGAAATGACCGATTTTGGTTTGGAGGCGAGAATGCGATCGATTAATTTGACCGCTTCTTTTTTTTGATTATCCGAGAATCGTTGATATCGGGGAACCAGAGCTCCGATCACGGCCTCTATCAGGGGACGATTGCGTGATGTGAAGAGAATGGAAGGCATGCTTACGAAGGGGGGATTTTCTTCTGGGCCACAAACAACCAGATCGAAAGAGCCAGGGTGATAACAAAACCAACGGCATTGACCCAGAGTGGAACTGTCTTTCCGGCAATGGTCATCTCGAATTTGAAGATCAGCCGCGCCAGATGAACTGAACTGACCAGCAAAAAAACGACTCCTGCAAGGCTCATGATTGTCTTGGGCATAAAACCTCCCCCTTCAATTTATCATGCACCGACTTTTGGATATCTGCAAGAAAATCTAACCCTGTTTGATTTTAAACAGCTTGAGCAGGGCTGAATTTGCAACGACCGACAGGGAACTCAACGCCATCGCGGCGGAGGCGATCATCGGATTCAAAAAACCAAAGGCAGCAACGGGAACCCCGATCGCGTTGTAAATAAAAGCCCAAAAAAGGTTCTGTTTGATTTTTCGCATGACCGCTCGTGAGAGTCGAATGCTGGTGACGACGTCGCGGACGTCGTTTTTGACCAGAATAATTCCGCCGGTTTCCTTAGCGACATCTGACCCCGATCCAATGGCAATACCGATGTCGGCTGTGGCCAGCGCGGGGGCATCGTTCACACCGTCGCCTACCATTGCCACCACTTCCCCTTTGTCTTTGAGGGATTGAATGATGTTGGCCTTGTCGGCAGGCAATACCTCGGCAATGACCTTGTCAATCCCGATTTGCCCGGCAATAAATTCCGCTGTTCGCCTGTTGTCGCCGCTCAGCATGACAACCTGGATATTTTCTTTTTTAAGCGTTGCCACCGCTTCCGCGGCTTCGGGTTTGAGTGAGTCAGCCACAGCCACAAGGCCCGCCAGCTTTTGATCAATTCCAACCAGCAGAACAGTTTTGCCAGCCTGTTCCAATTCGGCTAATTTCCGTTCCAGATCCTGAATTGAAATCTTTTCTTTTGTAAAGAGAACGCGATTGCCCAAAATTACCCTGTGTCCTTGAATGTCACCTTTAACCCCCTGTCCCGGTATGGCTTCAAAATTTTTCAAGGGAGGGGGGGTGGATTGCGATCGACCCCTGCTGATATTTTCCTGAACAATCGCCTCGGCCAACGGATGTTCGGAGCCCGATTCGAGTGTAGCAGACCATTGGATGATTTGATTCTCATCAAAATTATTCCAGGGCACAACATCTGTCACCGTTGGCTCCCCTTTTGTGAGGGTTCCTGTTTTGTCAAAAACAATCGTTGTTAATTTTTTGGCCCGCTCCAGCACGTCGCCGCTCCGGATGAGGATGCCGGCAGAGGCCCCTTTTCCCACCCCCACCATCAGGGCAGCGGGGGTAGCAATTCCCAGGGCGCAGGGGCAGGCAATAATCAGCACAGCGATGAAGGAGAGAAGCCCCTGGGGAAAATTTCCCGAAATCCACCAGAATCCAAAAGAGACAAGCGAGGTGATAACCACTGCCGGAACGAAATAACGGGTGGCCTGATCGGCCAGTCTTTGAACTGGAGCGGTTGTTGTCTGGGCTTCATCAACCAGTTTGATAATCTGGGCAAGCGTGGTCTCGGATCCCACGCGGGTTGCTTTGATTCTTAAAAGACCTCTTTGATTGAGAGTGGCTCCAATCACTGTTTCATTGATTGTCTTTTCAACCGGCAGTGATTCTCCCGTTAGCATCGATTCATCCACCGACGAGACTCCATCGATCACCACTCCATCGGTCGGAATTTTTTCCCCCGGCTTGATGATCACCATTTCATCGATCATCACCTGGTCGGCCGGCATTTCGATTTCAACTCCGTTTCTTATGACGTGAGCCGTTGCCGGTCTCAAATCCATTAGCCTCCGGATGGCGGCGGAGGATCTTTTTTTGATCAGTTCCTCCATGTATTTTCCCAAAAGAACAAAGGCGATGATGACGGCGGAAACTTCAAAATAAACCTCTCTTTCTTCAACCTTGACGGGAAGCATATCGGGGAAAAAAACAACCGCCACACTGTAGAGATAAGCCACTGTTGTTCCCAGGGCGATTAGCAGATCCATGTTGATCGATTTTTTTTTGAGAGCGTTGGCCGCTCCCACATAAAAACCCCAACCGCCGATCAGTTGAACAGGGGTCACCAGAATAAAAAGCCAGACCCCCCAGGTAAACCAGGGGAGATTCGGGATGGGAGCCCAGCTCAAAATCGCCGCTCCGGTGGCCAGAAAAATAAAGGCGATGGCCCGCAGAAGGGCCAGCGCCAGCAATCCGGTCAGGGCAACCGCCACCCTTTTTTTCATCGTTTTGAGTTCCTGTTCGGGAGACTCGAAAGTTTTTTTACAATTAATGCTGCAGAAGTAGTAGGTTCTCCCCCCCCGTTCCGTTTTGAGAGCGGACGCTTGTTGAACCATCATGCCGCACACAGGATCTTTTGCCGATAGATCCTCCTCTTTCGGAGGGGGTGCATTTGTTTTGGAATGGCAACAAGCGGCGTTTGTCATCAGGGAGTTCCTTATCGCAAAGAATAGATCAAGTCAAAAGAGGGGGATATTTTTTCATAATGCCTCAGTTTTTCCTTCCAAGACCATAAACACCAGTTGCCAAAACATGGCGGATATTTGATAAACCTCTGGGGACTTCATCCGCCAGAGGCGGATAGGAATGTAGCCGGGGGCGTCAGCCCACG
>SBBF01000028.1 GCA_005240075.1 Nitrospira sp. | reverse complement strand
TTTCTCTCCTGAAAAGGGGGAAGGTCTTCACTACACGCTATCTGGTAGCCCCGACTCAAGAATTACCAAGACTTGCGCCCGAAAAAAAAATTATCGGCAGGTCGAAGTGAGAAAGTCGGGGTAGCCTCCTTCATGGGTTCTCCGCTTTGGGCGGAGAGACCGGAAGGTATATAAAGGAGGGCCCCCATGAAATTCCTGATTAAAATGATCATCCTGCTTGCGTTCTTGAATCAAGCGACTACAAATCTGGAAGGGAAACTCCACATTCTTTCCGAAAAATTCGATGTCATGAATCAATTGTTTGCCCAAAACAAATCAGCAGCCGCTCATTACTCCGCCATGAAAAACCGGAGCGTAGACGATGAAGAAAAGTGGGTTTACGATACGCTCGCTTTTATCAAGGAAATGGACAACTGTTCGGTGGAACTGGTCAGAGGCATCTCTCAGAATGAGGGAAAAGGAATCGGCAATGCCATGAAAAGTCACAAGTCCTGCCTGACCCGCCAGGGGGTTTGAGGGATTGAAATTTTTATTCTTCATCTTTTGCAGAGACCGATAGCGTGCCAATCATTAATCAGTCGAGTGGCACCGCTGTTGACGAGGGAACCCAATACACCGTCTCCGGTTAGTTGACTGTGACCGGTCCAACCCTGACTGCCACATAACTCCCACCGCTCTCATCGTTAATCGGAAAGGGCAGACCGGCTGGTTTTTGGGGGATAGGGACCTGTCAATTTCTTTTCATGGATCGAACCTGATCCAACGGATTGAAAATGGATCAGCCATTAATGCCACTTATTCGTTAACAACACTTGATGAATAATAAATAAATTACTTCTTAAAATAGTTGACTAAAGACTGAAGGGAGACTTCTTCCTGCGTTTTGAGGTTTAAATTGCGGACAGCCGCCATTCCTTTTTTCAATTCGTCCTCCCCCAAAATGATCACATGGGAAGAACCAATTTGGTCAGCCCGCCGCATTTGGGATTTGAGCGACTTGACTTCATAATTCATCTCACACTCCAAACTATGAATTCTTAAACCGCTGGCTATGGTCAAAGCCTCGGTCCGGGCCTTTTCTCCCAAAAAGGCAATAAAGATTTTTTGATTCTTTTTCTCCTCCAATTTTTCAGGCAACAAAAGCAAAAGCCGCTCCACCCCCAGGGCAAAACCAACTCCCGGGCTATCGGGTCCCCCCAAATCCTTGACCAGCGAATCATAACGCCCCCCGGCCGCCACCGCCGATTGCGCCCCCAGCTTGGGGCAAGTAAATTCAAAAACAGTCCGTTGGTAGTAATCAAGCCCGCGAACCATTTTAGGATTGACCAAAAAGGGGATCCCCATTTGAGTGAGAATGTTTTGCACTTCTTTGAAGTGCTGAAGGCTTTCGTCATTCAAAAAATCAAGGATGACCGGATGTTCGGTGGCTAGTTCCTGGCAGATTGTTTTTTTGCAATCCAAAACACGGAGGGGATTCCGATCCATCCGTTCCTGGCAGTCAGTGCAATAACTGTTTTTATTTTTTTCAAAAAACAGCCTTAAGTGGTCTTGATATTTTGTGCGGTCATCTTTTTGCCCCAAAGAATTGAGATGGAGGCTCCATTCGGAAACCCCCACTTTATTTAAAAACCGGGCCAGCATTTCAATCGTCTCAGCGTCCGCCAAGGGAGAGGAAGATCCAAAATTTTCAACCCCGATTTGATAGAACTGCCGATAGCGCCCCTTTTGCGGCCGTTCACGGCGAAACATGGGACCCAGATAGAAAACTTTAAGATCAGGAGATTGGGAGTTGATCAGATTATGCTCGAGGACAGCCCGAACAACCCCAGCGGTTCCCTCCGGCCTTAAAGTCAGCGAATCGTGATCCTTGTCCTCAAAGGTAAACATTTCCTTTTGAACAATGTCGGTTAATGCGCCAACACTTCTCTCAAAAAGAGCGGTTTGTTCCACAATCGGCGTCCGGATTTCAGCAAAACCGTAGAGGGCAAAATGGTCCCGCGCTGTTTTTTCCACAAACTGCCATCGCTCCGCATCGGCGGAGAGAACATCATGCATGCCGGTAATTGATTTGTAGGGCATTGGGCATTGAATAAATACGAGGCATTCATCGCACTGTCAACTCCCCTCTTCTTGACGAATCGGCCCCCTCATGGTTTAAGTTTTTCCCTTCATGCGCGCCGCCAAACACCGATTGTTGTCCTCCCTGGCTTCTTTTATCATTCGTCATCCGTTAAAAATAGCCGCCGTTTCAATTATTCTGGCTCTCCTCTCTCTCATTTATTCTTTTTTCTTTCTTCAACTGGATACCGATCAGGATAACCTGATTTCAAAAAAAATTCCCTACCATCAACGCTATCTCCAATTTTTAAAAGAATTCGGGGATACGGAATATTTTTTTGTGGTTTTTGAAGTTCCGCATGGAAAGGAACGCGAGGCCAAACAGGCTCTTCTTTCTCTTGTAGACCGGGTAAACCAAAGGCCTGATCTTTTTTCAGAAATTCTCTATCAGACGAATTGGGACATTCTCAAAAACAGGGCTCTGTTGACGTTGCCGGAAAAAGAATTTCAGGACATGATCCGAAAACTGTCCCAATGGAAAAGGGGCATTGAAACGCTGGGACAAACTGATAATTTCATCAGCCTGATTGACTTTGCCGCTGACCAGGTGAACCAGCCTTTGGCAACCCTCAAAAAAAATGCGGATGATTTGGAAAATGGATTCGCTCTTTTCCAGGATATCCTGACCGGTATTGACAACCCCGAAGCGATGGCGAGCCTCTCGTCCCATGATTTTTTCCAACCGATCATCGGAAATCAATATCATCAGGATCCGGAGGGATTTCTTTTTTCTCGCAGTGGCAGGCTTCTCTATCTTTTGGCCATGCCGGCCAAGGATTACTCCACCCTGCAGGTTGTTGAAAAACCGCTCCAGTTTTTGAGAGATGAACTAAATGAAGTCAAACAAATATTCCCCGACATTCCAGTAGGAATCACCGGCAGACCCGTCCTGCAAGCCGATGAAGTCAGCTCCACAGGCAACGACTCTCTCTGGGCCTCCATCGCTTCGCTGGCGGGAGTGGCTCTCCTCTACATTCTTTACCTGCGCAATTTAAGACGCCCTCTTTTAATTATCGCAAGCCTTGTGTGCGGGATCAGTTGGACCTTAGGAATGATCACGTTGACTCTGGGGCATTTGAATCTTCTGACCGTGATTTTTGCCATCATCCTCGTCGGCATCGGGGTCGATTATGGAATGCACTTCCTGCTTCGTTATCTGAAAGAACGCCAAAAGAGCCAAGGGGTTAGGCCAGCCATCGAACTTTCGCTGACCGCCACCGGGCAGGGAATTGTAACCAGCGGACTTTGCACCGCCGCCGCTTTTTACACCGCTCTTTTTTCCGATTTTCTGGGATTAAAAGAGTTGGGATTTGTAGCCGGAACAGGAGTTCTCTTCTGCCTCATTTCTCAACTGACCACTTTACCGGCGCTCATTTATTTGTTTGATCGGTCGCCAGCTCTCAAGGAAAAAACAATCGTCCTGCCTCGCCTGACTCAACTCGACTGGTGCCTTAAAAAACCAGGACTCACGCTCATTGCGCTGGGCGTGGCAACACTTTGGTTTTTCCCCTCGGCAAAAAATCTTCATTTCGAAAACAATCTCCTCAAGCTGCAGGATCCCAACCTGGAATCGGTCCGGTACGAACAAAAGATCATCCATGACACCGGTATTTCAAGCTGGTTTGCTGCCTATGTCACCCGATCCAAAAAAGAACTTTTGGAATGGCAGATGAAAGCAGATCGGCTCAAAAGCGTTGACGAAGTCGAATCGATCTACTCCCTCATCCCCCCCGATGAAAAGGAACGGGTGGTCCAGCTGAACAAACTAGCGGGCCAATTAAAATTGACATCGTCTGCCATCGAATCCCCTTCGACGGCGAAATCTCTTCTCCCCGCTCTTGTTCGTCTTCGGAAAGCTCTTGAGAGGCTTGAAACAGCAGCTTTTGAGGGGGGAGAAGAAAAAGCTGTCGAAAAAATTGATCGAATGCTGGATACGACAGGTCATCTGATCAAAAAACTTGAAAATCCTTCTCCCTCCCTGGAGAATTCAATCATCCAATCCCAAAAAATATTTTTTGATTTTCTGGCGGATAACAAAAAAATTCTTAAAAATAATCTTCAACCCCCCTCTCTGGATGAAAATGAGCTCCCCCCAAACATCAGGAGAAGATACAAAAGTGACGCTGGAAACTATGTTCTTTATGTCTATCCGCGTCAGAACATCTGGGAAGAATCGTTTATGAAAAAATTTGTAGATGAGTTAAGATCGGTAAGCCCCTTGGCCAGCGGCCCCCCTATCGGCGTTTATGAATCAGCCATCCGGATGAAAAATGGTTTTGTCCTGATTGGCATTTTAACGATGGTGTTGGTTACTTTTTTTCTGCTGATCGACTTTCGTTCCCTCAAAGACTCCGCTATCGCCCTCCTCCCCCTGGTTTCGGGCATGGTCTGGCTCGCGGCGGGGATGCATTTCTTCGATATCCCTTTAAGTCTGGCCAATTTTTTTGCCCTTCCGATCCTGATCGGTTTGGGAATCGACAACGGAGTCCATCTGATGCACCATTACCGCGACAAGGGGGAGGTACACGACATGCTCCATACCGTGGCACCGGCGATTATTCTCTCAACGCTTACAACCCTGATCGGCTTTGGAGCCTTGTCTTTTGTCAGACACCGGGGATTGGCGAGCTTTGGCCAGATCATGTCACTGGGGAGTATGACCTGCCTGGTGGCCGCTCTTTTCGTGGTACCGGTGGTGCTAAAGCTGGTAGAACGTAAAAATAAAACATGTGGATTTTTCAAGATGTTCGTCCTGATTTCTCTGTTACCGGGCACACTCTACGGCGCCTCGCCGTTTGATTACTTTAATAACCGCGACATCAAAATTTTTCCGATTCCTGTTTTTGAATCGCGCCCCGATGAAGGACTGACTTTCGGCCTCATGCCGGTCATGGTGGTCTCCGACAAGGAGGATGAGTCGATCAAGGCCATTATGGCGGCGATCGGACAATACAACAGCGTCACCAGATTCGGTGGAGGTACTTTAGCCTACCTTTATCCGACGGCGGATCAGGAAATTGAATTCTTTTTTGAAATGTCCCAACGCTACGCCCGAGAATTATCTCTGCGTTATTTTAATCCCACCTTGAAAGAAAAAATTTATCTGGAGGGGGATTTTGTTTACCTTAAAAGCCCCTTTGGACGTTTTTATGGAATCGGGCCAGACCGGATCGAATCCAACATGAGCAACTATACGTCGCGCAATTTCAACCTCGACCTGACGGGTGGGTATCTGTTTTTTAAAAATATTCGGGGGAGTTGGACAACCCGTTTGCATACGACCGATCTGTTAAACCGGGCAATCGAGGATATTGATGATACCCTGACTCGCTACGGCGCGCTTCCGGAGGTGGTCGATTCGACTAATTGGATCAACGAAGTGTCGGTGACTTTCGACAATCGCCCCGAAAGGGAATATTCCAAAAAGGGATCGATGGCATCGCTTGCCTATTTTTTTTCAAACAAAAAACTGGGGAGCGACAAAAATTTTCAAGGGTGGAAGTGGGAAGCTCTGCAACTGGCTCCTTTCATCAAGAATCGCTTAACGACCGTTTTCCGTTTTCACCTTCAGGAAATATTTGGCGAAGGGGTCCCCTTTTATGAACTCTCGTCGTTGGGAGGGGAGAATGAGTTCAGGGCTTTTACACCAGGGCGTTTTGTCGATCAGGGAAAAATTTTCTTTCAGATTGAAAACCGGTTTCGTCTGTTTGACGCGACCCTTTTTAAAAAAAGCTTTTCCATTTACCTGGATCCCTTTTTTGAGGTAGGGCGTGTTTTTTCCTCCCTTTCAACCATCGGATTTGCCGATTGGCAGCCGGTGGGGGGGTTGGGCCTCCGCCTTTTTGTCCCCCCCAACATCATTGGCCGACTGGATGCCGCCATCGGCTCGGATGGTTTTGAAATTTACACCCAGCTGGGATATCCGTTTTGATTCAGGGAGGAATGCGGAGAACAGCTTCCATATAATCCGCATTCTATACGGTCTTGGAAGGAAAAACTGAGGCACTACAGGTAGGATCGGGAGATTGACAATGTTTGAATTGACCTTCATGATGAGACCCTCTAAATATATTTTTAAGAATGGACTACAAATCAACCTTAAACCTCCCCAAAACCGATTTTCCGATGAAGGCCAATCTGCCGATCCGGGAGCCCGAATTTTTAAAGAAGTGGCAGAGCGAAAAAATCTACGAAAAGTTGTTGGAAAAAAACAGGGGCAAGCCAAAATTCATTCTGCATGACGGCCCCCCTTATGCCAACGGCTCTATCCATTTTGGCCATATTTTGAACAAAGTTTTAAAAGATATCATCGTCAAATATAAAAATATGGCCGGGTTTTTTAGCCCCTTTGTTCCGGGATGGGACTGCCACGGCCTCCCGATTGAATTGGGAGCAATCAAGGAACTGGCCGCCAAAGAAACAGACAAAACAAAGTTTGTCGACCCTCTTGTTCGGCGTGCCGCCTGTCGGGAGTATGCCCATCATTATGTGAATACCCAAAAAGAAGAATTCAAACGGCTGGGGGTCTTTGGCGATTGGGATCACCCCTACCTCACGCTGACCAACCAGTATGAAGCGGATATTGCACGCGAGTTTGTAAAACTCTATACAGCCGGATACGTCTATCGGGGGAAAAAACCGGTTTACTGGTGCCCCTCCTGCCAAACGGCCCTCGCCGAAGCGGAGGTCGAATACGAAAATCACACCTCTCCGTCAATTTATGTGAAGTTCCAACTTCCGGACGAACAAAAGTTGGATCTGCCGGTTCAAAAACCGGTTTTCTTTGTCATTTGGACCACCACCCCCTGGACCTTGCCGGCCAATGTAGCGCTGGCTCTCGGTCCGGATTATGACTACACCGCTTTGGAATGTGATGCCGAAATTTATATTGTCGCAGAGGAATTAAAAAATTCATTTCTGAAGGCGATTGATTTTATTGGCCCATGTGACGAACTGAAAAAATGGAAAGGAGAACAGCTAGCCGACCTGAAACTATCGTGCGTTCATCCATTTATGTCGCGCGATTCCAGGGTTGTACTGGGAGAGCATGTCACCTTGGAATCAGGAACCGGCGTTGTGCATATCGCCCCCGGGCATGGCCAGGAAGATTTTGAAATCGGACAAACCTATCAGCTGGAAACCCTCTGCCCTGTCAATGAACAGGGAAAATTTGAACCGCTCCCCGAGGCAAGCTTTCCTGAGATCAAAAACTGGGAGGGGCTTTTTGTCAAAAAAGCAGACAAGGTTATTGTTGAATTTCTGGCCCACAAAAAATTCCTTTTGAACGAACCGGGTCAAACAATCACCCATAGCTACCCGCATTGCTGGCGATGTAAAAACCCGATCCTCTTTCGGGCCACCTACCAGTGGTTTTGCTCGCTCTCCCACAACGATTTGAGGAAAAAAAGCTTGAAGGCGATCAACTGTGAAGTCCGCTGGATCCCGTCGTGGGGGCATGACCGGATTTATGGCATGATCGAAAACCGCCCCGACTGGTGTTTGTCACGCCAGAGAATTTGGGGAGTTCCGATTATTGTTCATCGGTGCGCTGAATGCGACAAACCGCTTCTCGATCAAAAAATCGGCGATTTTATTTGCAACCTGTTTGATCAACAGGGAGCCGATGCCTGGTGGGGGGCCGCCGGTGGCGGTTGCCTTCCAGAAGGGAGTCGGTGCGCTTGCGGGGGCAAAAAATTTGAAAAGGAGTCGAGCATTTTAGACGTTTGGTTTGATTCCGGCGTCTCCCATGCAGCTGTTTTGGAAAAAAACAAAAATCTCATCAGTCCTGCGGATCTTTATCTGGAGGGCTCCGACCAGCATCGGGGATGGTTCCATTCTTCCCTCCTAACCTCCCTCGCAACGCGAAACCGCCCCCCCTACAAGGAAGTGTTGACCCACGGCTTTGTGGTTGACGGAGAAGGGAAAAAATATTCCAAGTCGGCTAAAAATTATGTTCCGCCGGAAAAAATCTTGAGCCAAATGGGGGCCGAGCTTTTGAGGTTGTGGGTAGCCGCTGAGGATTACAGAAACGACATCCGGGTCTCCGATGAAATCATCAAGGTTTTGGCTGAAATTTACCGAAAAATCAGAAACACCTGCCGGTTTATTCTGGGGAACCTTTTTGATTTTGATCCTTCCGAACATTATGTGCCCGTGAACAAACGAACCGAAGTGGATCATTTTGCCCTTCATATTCTGTCGCGCGTGATTGAAAAGGTTGAGAAAGCCTATGAACAGTACGAATTTCATGTGGTTCATCACACGCTCAACAAATTTTTTACGGTCGATCTCTCCGCCTTTTATCTGGATATCCTGAAAGACCGCCTTTACTGCGACAAAGCGGATGGTTTTTTGCGCCGTTCCGCGCAAAGCACTCTGCATGACATGATTGTGTCGGTCACCCCTCTTCTGAGCCCGATTCTGTCGTTTACCGCGGAGGAAGTCTGGCAGTTTATTCCTTGCCGATCCAGGCTGGCCCCTTCCATTTTTTTGGCTGACTGGCCCCGTCTGCATGTCGAATGGGTCAACAACGAACTGGAGGCCCGTTGGGAGCGGATCGGCCTGATTCGGGACGAAATTCTCAAAGTGCTGGAATCGGCCCGCCAAAAAAAGGAAATTGGCCATCCTTTAGACGCGAAAGTGATGGTGACCGCACAGGGGGAACTTTTGAATTTTATCAGACAATACGAAAATGACTGGTGCCAGATTTTGATTGTCTCCCAGGTGGAAATTGTCAACCAACTTTCCTCTCCGCATTATGAAAGCCGATCTCTCCCATCGCTCAAGGTGGCGGTTCACCCGGCCGACGGGAAAAAATGCGAACGATGCTGGAATTATTCGGTTGCCGTGGGGCAAAACAGGGTTCATCCCACATTGTGCGCGAGATGTGTTACTGCTGTTGGCGTGTAAGGACGCGGTAACCGCGCCCCTACGGAATTAACATGAAAAAAACCAGAATTCTCCTCATTATTTCCCCGATCATTCTTGTCCTTGACCATCTCACCAAATGGATCATTATTCAAAAAGTTCCATTGGGTTCCAAAATTGTGGTGTGGGAAAATTTTTTCGACATCGTCCATACCCGCAACACGGGAGCCGCTTTCGGTATTCTGGCCGACTGGTCCCACGAATGGCGGAATCCTTTTTTTTATCTGGTTTCTGCAATCGCAGTCGCTTTTCTCATCTATTTTCTGCGGCAGATAGAGGAAAATCAAAAAGGGGCTCTTTTTTCCATTTCCCTCATTTTTGGCGGTGCCCTCGGCAACTTGAGCGACCGGATCTTCAGGGGCTCGGTTGTTGATTTTCTCTCTTTTCACTGGTACGATCGCTCTGTTGACTGGAATTTGTTTGGACTGAGAGTCAATTTTGACCTGATCTGGCCCGCTTTTAATGTGGCCGACAGCGCCATTACCGTTGGTGTTTTTTGGCTGTTGATCGCGATGGGAAAAATAAAAAAATAACGTGTTTCCATTCATTATTCATTATAAGAATATTGTCATCCCCACTTTTTTTTTCATGATCATGGTGGCTTCCCTCACAGCCACTTTTTATATTTATTGGCAGGCGGGGCGAAAAAAAATGTCGCAGATCGCGGTGCTCGATATTGCGATGATCGGTACGATAGCGGGGGTCATCGGCGCCCGCATTTTTCATATTCTGGCTGAAGCGCCCGCCTATTACTGGGAAAAGCCGGTCAGGGTTTTTTATTTCTGGCAGGGGGGCTTTGTCGGCTATGGCGCTTTTCTGGGGATTCTGATTTCAACCCTCATCTACCTTAAATTAAGAAAACTCCCGATCAAACAGTATGCCGACCTGATTGCCCTGGGTTGCCCTCTGATTGTTTTTTTCGTCCGGGTGGGGTGCATTGGCGCCGGCTGTTGCTATGGAACTCCCACCGATTTTTTTATCCATCTCACCTTCAACCATCCCGCTTCCGATGCCGGGCGGGAATTGAGGGGAGTGGCGCTTCATGCCACTCAGATTTACGATATGTTGAACGCCATTCTTACTTTTTTTGTGATCCATTGGGTCGACAAAAGAAAAAAATTCCACGGGCAGGTTTTACTCACTTTTTTCATGACCTACGCTTTCCTCCGGATTCTGATCGAGTTCCTCCGGGGGGATGCCGACCGGGGGGTTTATTTTAACAACTGGATTTCTACTGCACAGGTGACTGGCATTGTTTTTCTTGCTGTCGGGTTATTCTTTTATCGCAAATGGAGCCGGCGTGGCGCGTGAAGCCTTCATCGCCTGGCTAATCGTTATTCTGGCCAGCCGGTTGGCCCATTCCTTCGGATCAATCCCCATCATTGGCAACAACGCCTCCCTTATCACGGCCTCTTTGTTGCTGTACGTTCCCATCTTCATTTTCGTTTACAAGAAAGAACGAATTGGTTTCGTTGACAGTTCTCTTAAAGATATCCGGAATTCTCTGAAAGTCTTTCTGATTTTGTCTCTGGCTGTTTTCCCTGTTGTACTGGCAGGAAACCATTTTTATCAGTCATTGATTTGGGATCACTCCTATAAACCTTCAGTCGATTTCAATTGGGGAGGATTTTTTTTCTACGAACTGGTTTTGGTGGCTTTTCCCGAGGAATTCTTTTTTCGAGGCTATCTGCAGGAGCGGCTTAAAAAAATTTCAGAAAAAAAATGGAATTTTCTGAAAGTCCCCATCGGCCCCTCTTTTTTTGTTGTTTCGTTTGTCTTTGCCCTCTCGCACAGCCTCATCCAGGTTCAGTGGTGGCATCTGTTCATTTTTTTCCCCGGTATTGCCTTTGGCTGGCTGAAAGAAAAAACCAAAGCCATCACCGCGCCGATCCTGTTTCATACGGCCTGTAATCTCTTTGCCCAGTGGGTGGCGTTACATTATAAATAACGGGGCCCTTTCAGTCTACGCATCCAGTCTTCTCACCTTTTTGGTGATTTCATCCGCCAGAGATTCGTAGTTGCAGGCACCGGTGGAAGAAGGGGCGAATTTAAAGATCGGAAGCCCTTCCAGCTGGGCTTTGTTGAGATCGGTATTGACAGTGACGCGGGTTTTAAAGATGTGCCCCTTGAAATAATTTTTGATGTTTTCTTCGATCAACTGGTTCATCGTCAGATTGCGTCCATCCACCCTCGTAAAAAGAACTCCCAAAATTTTGAGAGTTTTGTTGAGCCGTTCATTGACTGTTTCAACGGTGTTCAGCAGATCAGTCACCCCTTCAAAGGCCAGAACCGACATTTCACAGGGAATCAGGGCAAAATCAGCGGCACACAAGGCATTGATAGTGAGATTCCCCAGGTTAGGGGGGCAGTCGAGCAAAATAAAATCGTACTGCGTTTTGACGGTTTTAAGTGATTGGGCCAGAATAAATTCCCGACCTATTTTTCCAGCGATAGCCCCCTCCGTTTCGTAGAGGGAATGATCCCCCGGCGTGATATGGAGCGCATCGATTTTGGTTTGAACAATGGATGAGAGGATGTTGCCTTTTTTGGTTGTCAGGGTGGAAGAGAGAGGGGTATATTCCATCCCTTCAGGAATCACGGAACCGAGTGATTTTTCAACATGCCCTTGCGGATCGAGATCAACAACCAGAACTTTTTTTTCGTGGAACTGGGTGAGAGCGGCTCCCAGATTGACGGCGGTTGTCGTTTTGCCCACTCCCCCTTTCTGGGAGCAGATGGCAATCGTGATTGATTTTTTGTCCCCCTTTTCTTTTTCGAAATGGGAGACTTCGGCGGAAATTAATTCTTTGATTTTGTCGGTTAGCACGTGAGATAAACGCTAGTACATGGCAAAAAGCAATATCAAGTAAAAAATTGATAAAAGTGAACAATCCGGCTTTGCCGGTTGTGAACGCGGGGGGGGTTATCCAGCACTCAAAAGCCTTTGAGTGCTGGATAAAGGGCCATCTGAGGCCCAAAATAAAATAATGCGAGTAGCAACAAACGGGCCGAAGGGGCCCCAATATTATAATGAAAGCATTAGTCATTGGCGCTACAGGCATCATCGGAAACCATGTTGTTAGGTCGTTGCTGGACGAAGGAATCGAGGTCCGGGCCTTTTCGCGCGGGATAACCCCTGCCTACAATCTGGAAGGATTAAAGGTCGAAGTTTTCAAGGGGGACCTTCGGGATATCGATTCGCTTGCCAAGGCGATGGATGGCTGTCGATGGGCTTTTCATACCGCCGCCTACTATCCCACTCATCCTTTTGATTTAAAAGGCCATTTGCGTCATGCGAAGAAAGAGATCGACCAGGTGATTCAGGCTGTTTCCCACAGCCATGTCGAGCGGTTTGTTTATACCAGTTCGTTGACCACTATCGGAAAGCCATTTTATTATGGCCAATTGGCTGATGAAACCTGCCGCTACAATCTGAAAAAACCCCCCCATCCCTATTTTGCGGTCAAGTTTTTAATGGAAGAGGAATTACGAAAAAAGGTTTATGAAGGATTTCCGGTCGTTATTGTCAACCCGACAGGCTGTTTTGGCCCTTATGAATTAAAACCCCCTCAACTCTGTTTAATTCCGCAACTGGTCAAACAAAAAATGCCGGCCTATGTCGATCACAAAATCAATGTTGTCGATGTGGCCGATGTGGGACGGGGGCATGTTCTGGCTGCCAAAAAGGGGAAGATGGGGGAGCGGTATATTTTGGGGGGGCATAATGTTTCGGTCCAATGGGTAATTGAAAGAATTTGTAAGACCGCCGAGGTTCCAGTACCTTCTTTAAAAATCCCTCTTTCCCCTGCTCTGGCTCTCTCTTGGATAACCGAATTTGTGGGGCATTATCTCCTTAATAAGATTGCTCTTTTCCCAATTCTGGGGCTTCGTTTTATTCAATATGGCCAGCATATGGATCTCTCCAAAGCCCAAAAAGAATTGGGGCTCTCCCCTTCCCCCATGGAACCCTGTTTTGAGCGAGCGATTGATTGGTTTAAAAGTATAGGATATTGTTAAAGATTTCCTTCTTGCCTTTTTATTCATCAAAGTGATACTGCATGGTTATGTCTATGGAAGGGCGTCGGAGTGGAACAATCGATACAATTCGTCTGGATGGGGAGGGGAACTGGTTTCAGGGGGAATACCCCATTCTTCATGATCGAACCTGTAGTTATCTCCACAAACATATTGAACTTGACTCCCAGGGGCATTTTGTTTTGACGGGAGAAGACAAGCCCATTTTGATTGAAATTGAAGATGTCCCCTACTGGGTGACCAAGGTGGAACGAACCATAGCCGGTTTTCTGGTTACCCTGACCGATGAAACCATCGAACTTCTTGATCCGACCACTTTATGGAGCAAAAAAAAACAGGCGTTGTACTGTCTGGTCAAAGGGGGGAGGTTTGCCTGCAAATTTCAGCGGGTCCCTTATTATGAAATCACCAAAGAGTTGGAGCAGAGAAGGGGAAAATTTTATCTGGTGATCGGTGGAAAACGATATCCGATTGCCAAGGAGCCCCCTGCTAGTTTTTTGAAGGCGCAAGCCCAAGCAATCAAGGCCCGAAAAATTTCTTTGGAAGAACAAAAAAAGAAAAAAAAGAAGATTGGAAAAAAACGTAAAAAATAATCCCCCAAAATTACCCGGTGATTTATATTCATTTTCCCTATTGTCTCTACAAATGCCATTACTGTGATTTTAATTCCTACAAGACGCCCCTGGCTACCATTCCCCATGACGATTATGGCGCGGTCTTGTTGAAGGAAATCAAATTGAGAGAGGAGCTCTTTCAACAAACGGGGAATCATTTTTTTGAAAAATCCAACCCACCCAAAACTGTTTTCTTTGGAGGGGGAACCCCCTCTCTCATGAGGCCAAACGATGTTGAAAAAATTCTGGATACCCTCCAAAACTATTTTTTACCATCGTCTTCTGTTCCAGAAATAACGCTGGAGGCCAATCCCAAAACAATCAACAAGGAAAAATTGTATGAATTCCGGCAGGCGGGCATCAATCGATTGTCACTGGGGGTGCAAAGCCTCCACGATGCTTATCTGGCGGACTTCGGCCGGATTCACACGGCCGATGAGGCCCGTCTGGCGATTCAGGACCTGGCCGAGTCTGGTTTTTCTTCATGGAATATCGACCTGATTTTTGGTTTTCCGGGACAGACGTTCAAAGAGTGGGAAGAGGATTTGCGGGAGGTAATTTCGTGGGGCCCCCCTCATCTTTCCTGCTATGCCTTGACGGTTGAAGAAGGGACCCCGTTTGTTCATCGGCTTGAAAAAAAACTCATCGCACCTCCCGACGACGATTTACAGGCAGCCATGTTTGAGTTGACCGAGTT
>SBBF01000083.1 GCA_005240075.1 Nitrospira sp. | reverse complement strand
GTCAACTCCCCCCGGTCTAATTCAAACCCCCCCACCCCTCTTAACTGGAGATGCTTGGCTTGCCCAAAAATGTTTCTTTTGGTGAGTATCACCTGACCGGAGGCCAGTTTGTCGCTGTCAAAACCGGCCTGAATGTCGAGAGTCACATCCTTTCTCTCAACCAGTTTGACCAGAACATCTATTTGGGATTCTTCCGTTTCGATTCCCTGGGGAGTGATCAAAACATAATCAAAAATACCGAGTCTTTTGAGCCTCAGTTGGGCATCGATGATTTTTTTGTAGGTATAGACATCTCCCTTTCTGAATTTGAGCGATTTGAAAATTGTTTCCGGTTCTGTTTTAAACGCCCCGTCAACTGAGATGTTCCGAATAAAGGTCTTGGGCCCCTCGGCAATCCTGAATGAAACGCCCACTGTGTGGTTCGACGGATTTTTGCTGTCTGTCCTGGAAATGCGAACGTACGGATATCCCTCTTTCTGGTAGAATGAGATGATCTTTGTTTCTGTTTGTTTGACCAGACTCAAATCAAAATTTTTATTCAACTTAAGCTCACTTTTTCTTGCAAGTCTGATGGAATCGAAAACCGTATTTCCCTCAAAATCGACCTTCGAAACGGTATAAGGTTCCCCCTCATCCACAACGATGCGAACGGTCGTCAAATCGCCAAAACTGTTTCGTTCTGTTAGCACATCCTGAATTTGGGCATCGAAAAATCCATTCTCCGTGTAATAAGACAGCAGGCGCTCCCGATCAGCCTCCAGATCATCTGCCCGGTAGAGCCCCTGGTGGGTCAGAGTATGTTCTTCAAGACTCATTTTTTTCTTCAATTTTCCAGGTTTGACTTTTCTGTTTCCCTCAAAAGTAATTTTTTTGGTTCTGACTCTCATTCCTTCGTCGATAAAAAAGGTGACATAAATATCATCATCTTCCCCTTTTACGATTTGAGAGGAAATTGTCATATCGGGAAAGCCATTTTGACGGTAGAAATCGGTTAATTTTTTAGCGCTCCGTTCCACCTCGAAACGGGAGTAACCTCTCTCTTTAAAAAAAGTGACATAGTCATCCAACGTTTGTGGGCTAAACCATCGGTTTCCCCGAAAGAGGAGATGAAGCTGTTTATTTTCCCTGATTTCAACTGTCAGATCCACCCGGCGGGTATCGGGATGGGGAAGAACTTCGAGAAGACGGACCCGAGAACGGACAAATCCTTTTTTGCTATATTTTTTCTGGATTTTTTTAAGCCTCTTTTCGGTACGGGAGAGGCTGAAATGACCAAAACTTCGCAATTTGTTGCGAAGAACCGAGTTGGTAAATACTGTATTTCCTTCAAAATGGACCTCTCCCAGGCGATAGGTTGAACCTTTATGAATGGCAATGATCAGATTGATGGCCCTGTAACGGGGGTCATTTTTGGTTTCGATGTCCACTGAAGTGCCATAGTACCCCTGTTTCTCAAAAAATTCACCAATGCGCTGACCAATTTCCGGGAGTTTCTCCGGCTGGAAAGGATCTCCCGGCTGGAGGGAAACGAGTCGGAGGATTTTTTTGGTGAGAAAAGGGTAATGCCCCTTGACCTTGATTTCACGAATGGTGATGTCGCTTTGAGGACAAGCCTCTTCCGAGCCGGCATGAATTGGCCATAACAGGACCAGCAAAGCAATCAGAATTCTCTTAGAAAAAAACAGGCTCATTAATAAGTTTCAAAACGCAAAGTCAGATCAAAACGGTACTGCGATCCGGCATCTTTGACCCCTTTTAACAGGAGGTTATCGAGCATCAAATATTCAATGGAAAAACCTTTTTGCGCCTCTTCGAGCGTCAGATCGGTGGTAAAGGAAAGAGAAAATCGATCCGACAATTTTTTTCCGATGGAGAAACGGGACGGGGTCGGCTCGGCAACCGAGTAGTCGGTTTCCAACTTGACGATATCCAGTTTGGTCGCCTTGCTTAAAGGACGCTGGAGAAGTCCAATCACCTGGGAGGCGATGGCCGCTTGGGAGAAGAGGTTTCTTTCCGCCCCCGATAATTGTTCGGGAGTCTGTCCGTAAACAATCAAAGACACGATGTCATTATTATTGAGGGGGGGCGCTGATTCCAGTGCGAGAGAAAGATTGTCCGCATACCCCTTGATTCGGACGCGCACATCATAATCCTGAATGGGGTGGTTTGCCGTAAACTCAATCAACGGGTTCAAGGATGACATAAACGTGGCAAAGCCGGTGGCATTCTCGAAATCAATGCCAAAGGCATGGATTTGCCCATCCACAACATTGATCGTGCCGTTGGCTGAGGGAGAATCGGCAGGACCAGCAAAGCGGACATTCCCCCGGAGTGCCATATCCACCAAATTATTCCGAATTTCAAATTCTCCAGCACTTCGAATGTTCAAATCAAGAATCATGTTCTCCAAAGCCTTTTCCAATCCGCTTTTTTTCTCTTCGCGAATCACCCCCACCGGCTTCAAGATGAATTCCGTGAGCGAATAATCCTTGTAGAAAAGCCCTTCAACCATTTCGATATCTCCCTGCAATTTAAGATTCCCTCCAGTGCCCGATAATCGGACGTTGCTGTTGACGAGGGCTTGCCAGGTATCCGGTGAAGAAACCGGAATGTCCTGTCCGACAATTTTAAGATCGACCGACTCAATTTGAGGGGGAGCCCATTCAATCCAGCCATCAAGCTTGAGCGGTCCATCTTCGTAGAGGGAATTGACCGAATCAAAAAAAATTCTCTTTCCCTGAAAACGGACCGGTCCCTGGGCGTCTGAAAATTCCCGCGACATTCCAGAAAAAAAGAGGTAATTGTTTTTGAGATTGATTTTCCCCTCAAAGAGCGGATTTGAGATTTCTCCCGTCAATGTCAGATCGATGTCGGCCACACCATCCCCTTCAACAAGCCAGGAGAGCACATTGGTCATCTGCCGAAGATCGAGGAGCCCCTTGATTTTGAGATTGGAACCGGAAGAAAATCCCAGCGGGCCATTCAAGGTAATTTTTCCTTCTCCCATTTTCAGATTCGTATTTTGAAAATGGATTTTTTTGTCCTTGTAATCGAGCGAGCTGTTACCGATAAGATTGATTTCCTTGTCTTCAGCCCGGTATTCAAAAGAATCAATTTTGGCATGTACCTGGGAGGAGGGGGGATCTTTTAAATGATAGGTTCCCTCAAACTGGCCGTGGGTCACGGCCTGCTCTAATCCAAGGGGGATGACTGGGGCCAGAAAATTGAGGGGGGTTTTTTGGGCTTTGATCTTGAATACCAGCAATTCCGGTTTTGAATAATCAAGACCCCCTTCGGCAAAAACGGTTGGTAAAATCCATCCCTCGTAGTGATATCCGATAGGTGAAAAATGAATATCAAAAGGTTTGGTGATTGAAAGGACAGGAGTTTCTGCATTAAAGCGAATGTGAGCATTTTTCAATGTCAGGACCTGTTCTCCCACAGCCAGATCAACCTTCATCGCCTCAATGGGAACGCCGTACCAGAGAATATTCGAGGTTTCCACCTTTCCGCCTCCTGACAAAAGATGATTTCTGTTTTCGAGATTCATAAAACCGCTGGCTGATCCGGTCATTGCCCGTGTGTTCAACAAAGCTCCCAAAGGAAGTCCCTGAAAATTGCTTTTCATCTCCATCGTCTGGAGTGAACTCTTAAAAACCTGGTTGATTTTGAGCTCAAGACTCCCTGTGCCCGTTCCTTCCAGGAGCGTAGCGACCTTCAGAGTCAGGTTCTGATTTTCAATCCTGAAGTCGCCTGTCAACGATCCAAAATGAAGCGACTCATAATCGGCGTTTGTTGAATTAATGTTAAAATCAAAAGTCGGACTTTTAAGGCTTCCGGAAATTTTTCCGTCCAGATCGGCTTTCCCCGAAAAATCGAGTCGGGAAAAAAAACGGATGATAGTCTGGGCATCCAGATTGCGTCCTGAAAGATGGCTCGTTAAAACTTTTTGGGCAAAGTTGATCTCTCCCTTACCAGTGATAGTTCCATCTCCCAGGGAAATTTTTAACTCCGGGAACCGAAGGAGACCATTTTTAAAATCAAACCTGTTTTCTATTTTCAAGTTATTGACCTCCGGGTTGAACCTGTTTCCATGGAGTTCGGCAATCAGTTGTCCCTTTAGATCACCTTGAGTTGCATTTTTGAGTTTTCCATCCAGGTTGAAGGAGATTGTCATTGTCTCAAAAACATGGCGAATCTGGGCTTTACCCAGGGGAAGAAGAGCCGGTTTGATGGGATCGGGTGTTTTGATCTGTAATTCTATTTTTCCATTTTTGCGGTTCCATCCCCCGGCAACCTGGAAGTGGCCTCCAAACAACATCAAATTTCCATGATCGGTTCTCCATTCTGTGGGGGTGATTCGGATCGGGAGGATCCCCTTTGCCAGGTACCCAAACGTTCGATTCTCTGGAATCGTATCGCCGTAATGACGTGTCAACAGAGGAGTGAGGCTTTGATCCCATCCCGGTGAGGGATTCCAGGGGGCTGGAGTTTTGTTGAGGCCAAACAAAAGGGAGGTGATGGTCATTTTTCCCTCCCACCTTTTTGTCAGTCCAAAATCAAGAGGGCCGGCCCCTTCAATTTTTTCTGCAAAAAAATCGTACGAGGGAGAAAGACAGCTGACTCCTTCCAGACTTAGCCGGGCCGTCGGGATGAAGAAAAGGAGGGAAAAACGGGGGACTATTCCCAGTTCAAGTTTTTTGACCGCGATATTGCCCCCCCCCTTCTCAAAAATCAGGTTGAGCTCTTCGCCTCTTAAACGGCCGGTGGCCGGATTGAATTTAAGGTTCTGCCACGTTAATTCCATGCCAAGATTTTTACCCACTTTTTTGAGGAACCATTCCTGGAGAGTTTTGGTATTAAGAGCGAGGTAGAGCAAAACATACCAGGACAGGATAACTGCCAAAACCAGGGCCAACCCTTTAAGGGGACGAGTCAATTTCATATCATTGGCACCATATTATTCTTTCAGCGCCCGCAACATTTTCTGAGGAATGCCGCCAAATCCCCCATTCGACATGATCAAAACAACAGCGGGACTCGTTATGTTTTGAACGACGAAATTAACAATCGAGTCGATGCCGGAAATATGGCGGGAAGGAGTCCCACTCCGTTCAATATCTTGAGACAAGCGTTCAACATCCAAAATAGTTCCATCCGTTACTTTTTCCGGCATAAACACATCGGCAATTAATACTTGATCGGCCCCTTTAAAAGCTTCAGCATATTCTTTCTGAAACAGAGCCCTCTTCGAAGTATTGGATCGAGGTTCGAACAGAGCCCAGAGGGATGAACCCCGGTATTTATTTTTGACAGCCTGAATGGTTTCGAAAACAGCGGTCGGGTGGTGGGCAAAATCATCGATGACTGTAATCCCCTTAACCATTCCGATCAGTTCCTGCCTTCTTTTGACCCCCTTGAAATTTTGCAGAGCCTCACCAATTCTCGCGGATTCAAACCCAAGATTTCTGAGAAGGGCATAGGCCGAGAGGGCATTGAGCGCGTTATGTTTTCCTGCAAGGGGAATAGACAAAACCGTCTCTTTATTTTTTTTTCGCCAAATCTCTGTTGTTGTCCCCTCTGTCGTGTAAGATAAATTTTGGATAGACCACTCAGCCGAAGCGTCCAGACCGTACGTTTGAACCGGCGCCCTGGATTGTTTGATACAGTCGATCAGTCTGGGGTAGAGATTACAGGCAAGGAGGAGCCCTTGGGGGGGCATGATGTCAATCAACTTTACAAAAGATTGAGTGAGATGATCGAGGTCTCGGTAAATATCAGCATGATCAAATTCAAGGGAAGTGATGATCGTATAACAAGGCTGGTAGTGGAGAAATTTGGGCCCCTTGTCAAAAAAAGCGGTGTCGTATTCATCCCCCTCGATTACAAAATAGTTTCCTTTTCCGATTTGAAAATTTTTTTGAAAATTAAGGGAGACTCCCCCGACAAAAAATGAAGGATCAGACCCAAGTTCATTTAAAAGATGAGATATTAAAGCTGAAGTAGTTGTTTTTCCATGTGTTCCAGAAACTACAATCGAGGTCTTTCCGCTGATAAAAAATTGGGAGAGGGCTTGCGGCATGGAAAGATAAGGCAGTTTTGATTCCAGAAGTCTTTCCACTTCCGGATTATTTTTGGAAACGGCGTTTCCCACGATCACCAAATCAGGCGCGGGGGTTAAATTTTCGGGACGATACCCCTGGCAAAGAGTGATCCCTCTCTGTTCCAGTTCCTCGCTCATGGGAGGATAAATATTTTGATCCGAACCGGTGATGGTGTATCCTTTCTCGCGCAAGAGTCCGGCCAAGGCTCCCATTCCTGTGCCGCAGATGGCAATCAGGTGAATATGTTTTATTTTGGATGGATCAATCTCCATGAAGTTCTTGTTAAATTAACTGGACTCTCCGTCGAAATCAATGTGTTATTACAGAAACAATGACTGATTTAAGACATCAAATTAAGAAAGAGTATTTTGAACTTTCCAAGGAAGACAAACGGATTACCGGCGAGGCGCTGGTGAAAGTCAACCTGGGGGTGGCAACCCCCTCGGAATACCGGATTGCCGCCTCGTTTTTGAAAGGAACCGGACTGGTGGCCAAGCCGGGGGGATTGGATGAATTAATCACCCTCTTGAATGAGGATGAAGATAGCACGCAGAGCCGCGCCGCACCAGATGCCACGTCAACCATCGTTCAGCCCCTTTTGCAGGAAGAAGCGCTTTCCAAAGGGCTTAAAAATTTTGCTGAAGATTCAGAGATTACCCAAAAAACAAAATAATGGGGAATTACGGTCTGATTAAAGCAAGCGAGTAGTTTTTAAGATCGAGATATTTTCTAGCGGCGTGCAGGACATCCTCGGCCGTGACCGCCCCGATTTTTTCAGGGTATTTTTTGAATTCCTCGAATCCCAGGCCATAGAGTTCGTTGTAGGCGAGCGAAGAAGCAACCGCCGAATTTTTTTGCAAATCAATTTCGTAATTGCCGATAATGTATTGTTTGGCCCGATCCAACTCGTCCTTTGTGATTATTGCCTCTCTCATTTTTTGAAGCTCGGCCAAAATTCCATCAATTGCCGCCGTGATTTTTTGAGGTTCCATTCCCATGTAAACGGCAAAATACCCCGGCTCCAATCCTTCCACCAGAGTGGAGGAGACCGAGTAGCAGAGCGAATTTTTGTCCCTTAATTCCAGAAAAAGTCTCCCCCCCTGGCCTGACAAAACGTTGTTTAACACTTCCAGGGCATAGCGATCGGGCGAACTTAACCTTGTTCCCTGAAATCCGATCACCAGATGAGCCTGCCTTTTTTTCTTTTTTGATTCGTCTTTTCGGACCGAGGTTGGCTTTGGCTCCAGAGGGGGTTTTGGCAAGGGGGAGGGGATTTGAGGGAAAGAGGCCAGCATCTCATTCAAATCATCGGCCAACTGCTCGGGAGAAAAAGAACCAACCACTGAAATAACCGTCTGTGAAGGACGCGCCAAACGGGAATAGAAGGCGATCAATGAATTCCTGTCCAACTGCCTGACGACACCCGGTGTTCCGAGGAGAGGAAGACCGTAGGGATGTTTTTTGAAAAGAAGAGCCTGAAACTTCTGGAAAGCCATGTGAGCCGGGGAATCTTCCTGATGTTTGATTGCTTCTAGGAGGAGCCTCTTTTCCTTTTCCACTTCCTCTTTTTCAAAAGAGGGATTCAGCAAAAGATCCGAGAACAGTTCCAGACCCGCCTCCCTTTTTTCCGCCAGAAAACTGGCAGACAACCCCCATGAATTCCTTCCGGCATAACTGGATACATGGCCGGCAATCGATTCGTTGATTTCTCCGATGCGAAGCGCGTTTTTTGTCCTGGTTCCCTTGCACAAAACAGCCGACAGAAGCTGGGATATCCCGTTGTTTTTCTTGTTTTCAAAACGCAACCCCCCCAATGATGCGAGATAGACCGACATCAGGGGAAGACGATGATTTTCGCGGGTGAGGAGTGTGATCCCATTTTGCAGACAGAACTTTTTCACCCCATATTCTTCTTTAACAAGTGTAGGCCCCATTTTGTCCGTTCTTTTTTTTGGGGTGATTTTTTTGAGATTGATTTGAAGGGGTGATTTTTCCGGCTTGAGAGCTACCAACGTTGTTTTCCGGGGATCGAGGTATTTTTGAGCGATGTGTTGCACCTTTTCCGCCGTTGTCTGATCGATCATCTGAAGATATTTTTCTTCGTAGCAGTAATCACCCGCTATTGTTTCATACATCACCCATTTTCGGGCCGATCCCTCACAGGTTTCCTTTTCATAATAAACAGAACTTTTGATGTTCAATCTGGACCGTTCAAAACTGTCCCCGGTTGGCCGATGATTTTTCAAAAAATTGACTTCTTCAAAAATGGCCTCTAGGACCTTATCGATTGAAACGGACGGCAGAACAGCCTGAATAAAAAACAGTCCTGGATAGATCGGGGTGAAAGCAGAGGAATGAATGGAATTAACAAGCCCTTTTTTTTCTTTGACAATCTGCTCCAGTCTTGACGTGTGCCCTTCCCCCAAAAGATGGGAGAGAAGATCGAGCGCTGGAATATCTTCATGGGTAAAAGGAGGAATCGGCCAGGCAAGGGAGAGATAAGTCCCCTCCACTGGACGGCTCAAGACGAGGGAACGCGGCTTGTCGACAGAAGCTTCGGGAGAAAATGAGGGGCGATCAACGGAATGGGAAGCATACACTCCAAATGCCCGATCGATCACCGGCCTGATTTGCTCCTCCGTCACGTCGCCGCAAATCACCAACACCATATTGTTAGGGGCATACCATCGTTTATAGAATTGAGTAACCTGATCGCGTGGAAAATTTTTAACCGTCTTTTCCGAACCGATTACCGGCCGGCCGTAAGGGTGCGTGGGGTAGGCCAATTTAAACAGGTTTTCGGAGAGTTCGCGATGGGGAGAATCTTTGCCTCTTCTGATTTCTTCCAAAACTACTTCTTTTTCCCTTTCTAGTTCTAGAGGATCAATCAAGGCCTCAAAAACCATTTGAGACAGGAGATTAAGCCCCTTCGTGGCATAGCGGGAGGCCAGGTTGATATAATAAACGGTCTGATCGAGCGACGTGTAGGCGTTAATCTCTCCGCCGGAGCCTTCCACAATTTTTGCAATTTCCCCCGGCCCATAATTTTTGGTCCCCTTAAAGACCATATGCTCCAGCAGATGACTCAATCCCGCTTCTTGATCAGTTTCCCAAACGCTCCCCACCTTGACTCCCACATTCAACGAAACCACCGGACTGGCATGATTTTCATCCAGAATGACTGTCAGTCCGTTGGCTAGTGTATATTTTTTTACTTGTTGATTTTCTGCCGGTTGCATAAAGATCGGCGATTGTACATGAAGCCCTTCGATCGTCAAGTTATGAAGTCAATCTTTCAGCTCTTCATGCTTTTCTTTTTTCTTTCTTCTTGCGGCTATCATAAACCAGAAATCAAGGTTCTGCCCAAGGCCGAAACCCATCAAGACCGGCTTCTCTTTATCGCGATTGACGGGATTGGTTTTGAGATGATGAAGGAGCTCAAAAAAGAGGGGTATTTTAAGGAGTTTCAAAATCCCGTTCCCCTGATTGTTACTTTTCCATCAGCCACAACCACCGCTTTTACTGGAATTTTCAAACCGCTTAAGGCTAAAAAAACCCACGGGTATGAGAGTCGATTTTTTTCATTCGAGGAAAATAGGGTGGTGGGAGGGACCCCGTTTGATATTTACAAATACCCCGTTGAATACAAACAGTACTTCGATTCTTTTCGCCACAGCATGCTTGAAAAAGGGCTGATGTATTCCTTTCCGGGTGTTGCCGGCAAACAGGATCTGATGCGGGCCGAGAAGCTGGCTCTTCACAGTGACAAAAAAGTATTGATGGCCTATCTGGGGGGGACTGATGGAGCGCAACATCTTCTGGGGAAAACGAGGATGAAACGTTTCATGAAGTATGTCGATCAGTTTCTGGTTCGATTGAAAAAAAGATACGTTGCCGCCAACCGGAAGGAGCCTTTAAAAATTATTCTCTTCTCTGATCATGGTTTTCATTTTGACCGATTAAAGACAATCAGTTCGGGAGATATTGAAAAGGAGCTCCAAAAAGGAGGGTTTAAAGTCAAAAAAAGTCTTCAAGACAAAAATGACGTGGTGCTTGTTGAATATGGCCTTCTCTCAGCCGGTGTGGTGATGACCGGTCCCAAAAACAGAGAGCCGGTCTCCCGTCTGATGGCTGGTGTCAAGGGAATTGATCTTGTTTTCTGGCCCGACCATCATCGGATTTACATGATCAACTCAAAAGGGGAGGAGGCCTATTTTGAATATCAGGGGAAGAAACGGTATCGTTATATTTCTGTTCAAGGAGATCCCCTGCAACTTCTCCCCGTTTTATCAAAACAGGGGATCAGTCCCCATGCGTGGATGGATGATCAACAATGGTTTGCGATTACTTCTCATCATTACTATCCCGATCCTGGTTATCGTCTCTACACTGCATTTTATGATCTGGTCAAAAACCCGGCCAGTGTTCTATTTAGCGTGAAACCCTCTTACCAATTTGGCGGGTTGGCCGCTTTGGTGGGGACCTATCTCAAATTTGGCCATAAGGGGACACATGGTGGCTTTTTTTGGGAACCCTCTGCCGGGATGGTAATGACCGATGATCGGGATATTGATCTCCCTTCAGCCATCCGCTATGATCAATTTTTCAGGATTTTTCTTCCACAGGAAAGTAGTCATTAAATATGGCTAGACATATTATATGACTATGCTAAGATAACCCTTGATGAAAACAATGAGTGCGGCCAAATTTAAAGAACAGTGTTTAAGTCTGATGGATCAGGTTACGGGGGATGGTATTGTTATCACCAAGCACGGAAGGCCTGTTGCTAGACTTATGCCTGTTACCAGGAGCCCTGCAGAACTGATCGGGTGCATGAAGGGAAAAATTAAAGTTCGTGGAAACATTATGTCAACAGGCATTAAATGGAATGCTGAATCTTGACACTCATATTCTTTTGGATGCTTTTAGTGATCAGGCTTCTTCCAGGGAGAAGAAAATACTTTCCTCTCAATCGTGGTGTATTTCAGCCATTGTTTTGTGGGAAATTTCCAAGCTGATACAGCTCAAGCGTATTGAGGTCGATCTTGATAGCCCTGAATTTGTAAATAATCTAGCGCATGTTCACATTTGGCCGCTCGATTTACAGGTCGCACGCATGAGTACTCTCCTCGATTTTAAAAGCGATCCCGCTGACGAAATCATAGCGGCGACCAGTATTGTTCACCAAATTCCTCTTTTAACTCGGGATAAAAAAATTAGAAAATCAAAGATTGTTCCTTTAACTCGATGAAAAAAATCTATCATGTTGAAGCCAAAAAACGGATCGAAGAATTACATCAACTCATAGGAAGGCATGACGCGCTCTATTACGTTCAGGGGAAGCCGGAAATTTCGGATGTGAATTACGATGCTCTTTTCAACGAACTCAAAGCGCTGGAAGAACAATTTCCGGAACTGACCACTCCCGATTCCCCGACTCAGCGGGTGGGCGGGGCCCCTGTTGATTTTTTGCCGGAATTCAAGCACCGGGTTCCCTTGCTTAGTCTGGAATCTCTGTTCAAACCGGAGGAAGTGGAGAATTTTGACAAAAGAATCAGAAAAGAAACAAAACCGGATCAGGTTTCCTACGTCGTCGATCCCAAATTTGATGGCCTTTCTGTTGAAATAGTCTATCGAGATGGCCTCTTCCATCAGGCCGGCACGCGGGGAGATGGAGTGACCGGGGAAGAAGTCACCCGGAATGTAAAGACCATCAAATCGCTCCCGCTCAAATTATCGGGAAAAGAGATTCCCAAAGAACTTCATCTTCGGGCGGAGGTGATTTTGACTCTCAAGGGGTTTGACCGATTGAACAAAAAATTGATCGAGGAAGGGGAAGAGCCTTTTGCCAATCCGCGTAATGCCGCCAGCGGATCTTTAAGACAACTCGATTCAAGGATTTCAGCCCGGCGCCCCCTGGATATCTATTTTTACGGGCTTCTTTACGCCGATTCCTGGAAGCCCAAAACCCAATGGGACGTGTTGACGACTCTCCAATCATGGGGATTGAGGGTGAATCCCTTGAAACGTCTTTGCAAATCTGTTGATGAGATTCTCGATTTTCACCGCGAACTTTACGAACAACGAGATGAACTGGATTATGAAATTGACGGCATCGTGGCAAAAATTGACGACTTGAAATTGCAAGCACAATTGGGCGAACGGGCCCGATCCCCTCGTTGGGCGTTTGCGTTGAAATTTGAACCACGCAAGGAAATCACCCGTGTGGAAAATATTGTTCTTCAGGTGGGGAGGCAAGGGACCCTCACGCCGGTGGCGATTTTGAAACCGGTCGATGTTGGCGGTGTGACGGTTAGTCGGGCGACACTTCATAATCTCGACATCATCAAAAAACTGGATGTGAGAGTGGGGGATGAAGTCAAGGTGGCCCGCGCCGGGGATGTCATTCCGGAGGTGGTCTCGGTCAACCTTGAGGCTCGAAAGGGGAATCCTTCCTCTTTTGAAATGCCTTCCCGGTGTCCGGTTTGCGGTGCTTTGCTGTCACAAGAGGGGGCTTTCTTTTTCTGCACGGGAGGCTATACCTGCCGGGCGCAACTCAAATGGTCGATTATTCACTTTGCCTCCCGCCGGGCGATGGATATTGAAGGATTGGGGAAGGAGACGGTGGAAGCCCTTCTGGCAAAAAAGTTGATTTCACATTCGGCCGATATTTATCTTTTAACAAAGGATCAGCTTTTGACCGTTGAAGGTTTTAAAGACAAGAAAGCACAAAATTTGTTGGACGGAATTGAGACCAGCAAAACTTGTTCTCTGTACCGTCTTTTGTTTGGACTGGGGATCCGGCATGTGGGGGAGCAGGTGGCCAAAATTATTGCCGATCATTTTGGATCTCTTCAAGTCATTGAACATGCGAGCCTTGATGACATTCAATCCGTCAAAGGAATTGGTCCGGAAATCGCCCAAAGTGTTGTTGATTATTTTGCTGATTCCCGAAACAAAAAATTACTCAAGCTTTTTCTGGAAAGAGGGGTTTGTCCGGTCCAGGAATCAACAAAGGTTCGGGGGGGAAGATTGGCGGGTCAAACTTTTGTATTTACGGGAGAGCTTGAAACAATGTCCCGCGATCAAGCCCAGATGAAAATAGAGGAACTTGGGGGGAGAGGGATCAACAGTGTGAGCCAAAAAACAAATTTTGTAGTTGCAGGAAAAAACCCCGGTTCCAAATTCGACAAGGCCAAAAAACTGGGGGTTAAAGTTCTGAATGAACGGGAATTCATTCAACTCATTTCCTAATCAAATTTTTCCTGGTCTTCTACTTCATCTCTTCCCTTGGGGTCATAATCAAAAATTTCAATTTTATCGGAATAATACCAGTCAAACATATCGCGGCGAAGTTTCGCTCTCCAGATTTCTCCCGCATCTCTTCTTTTCAGATTGTAAAAAACAATCCCCTCGGCCATCACCTGGTCTTGCAAGCCCAGTTTGGAGGCCCGTTTTGTGTAATAACGGGAGAGGAGTCCCTCCTTGAACCAGGAGCTCCAGTTTGCAAAATTCCGTTCATGTTCATGGAATGACCGGTAACGCAGTACCTCCATGGCCCGCTCAAACGGGAACCATTCATGGACATCCAGTTTGTAGGGATTCCCCTGCAGTTTGGGACCGATTACCTCGCCTGCCTGCTCTCCATTTTCCGCAACATATCCCTTGCCGATTGATTGAAAAATTCCCTCAATAATGAATGTTTTTCCCTTGATGACCTGCAGGGGATCGATGACATTTTTTCTGTTCTGGATATGGATCAAGCGCCCTTTTTCTGTAAAAATTTTCACGTTGGTTCCATTCAGTTTTTCCACGGCAAACGTATCGGGGTCTTCAAACACCCATTCATAACCGGGAGTGATCCGGTTGACTGCCAGATAGACCTCCGGTGTTCTCAACCCCATTTGTGAACCATGTTTTTTCCATTGCTCCGGATTGACCTTGAATGTCTGCCGGATAAAAGGGCAATAGAGTTTCGGAAAATCAGTAAGAGGAGTGGTTGGTTTATTTTCTGAATCAGGCATGATAAGCTCTTTTACTCTTATCAAGTTTTATTGGCAACAAATATCTGGAGTCCTTATAATAAGACCTTATATAAGGACCTTGACTTTATTTATTATATTCAATATGATTTCAATGATGATTACAGTAACTCTTCATGAAGCGAAGGCAAAGCTCAATCACCTGGTTGAGCAGGCCTGTTTGGGAAAACAGGTAGTTCTCATGCGGGGGGCAGAGGTCGTTGCTACTATTCTCCCCTTATCTTCAGATGACATCGAGATTTCTCCTTTTCTGACTGATAGTCAGGCAAAAAAATTCTGGGATGAGGTTTCCTCGGTTTCCTCTAGCAAAAAATTCAGAATTCCCAAAAAGGCGGTAGAGTTTTTAAAAAACTTTCGTTAAGGCATGCCAATTACGTTGACTGAGGTCTTTCTTAAAGACACCAACAAACTGGACCCATCTGAACGTGATCAGCTGTTTTCAGTTATTTTGAAACTTCCTCAAGTTTTTGGCCAACCTCATATCCATGGTGGGTTGGGTTTGAGAAAATTGCATCATTCGGGAATTTATGAAACACGCCTTGGACTTGGTTTGAGGCTTGTTTTTGGTTTTGAGCAAAATAATCTCTATCTTCACCGGATTGGAAATCATGATGATATCCAGCGCTATTTAAAAAGTTTATGAAAACAATCGCTCTCATAGCTCATGACGGAAAAAAAACGAACATGGTGGCTTTTGTCAAAGACCATCTCGATGCCATTCGCAAGTTTCGCGTAGTCGCCACCGGAACAACCGGTCAGTACATTGAACAGGCGGGAATTCCGGTCACCAAAATGGAAACGGGGCCGCGGGGGGGAGACGCCCAGATTGCCGCTATGATCGTGAAGAAGGAAATCGATGCCATTATTTTTTTGAGAGATCCGTTGGGCATTCATCCCCACGAACCGGACATCTTTATGCTGTTAAGACTAGCCGATGTCCACAACATCCCGCTGGCGACCAACGAGTCAAGCGCCCGCATATTAATTCGCGGGCTGACTCCGTAAATTTCTGTCACCCAAAAGTCACGCAGTCTCCATCAAAGCGACATTTTTTGATCCTAGATCCTAAGTCTGTTGAATTTCTTTCTAACCAATTCAAATCAGGAGAACAAAAATGAAGAAAACACTTCACATCACTATGTTGTTGATGGGGGGGGGTCGTGCTCGGCTTGGTTGGCTATTTTCGCCAAGTGAGCGCCAGTGAGAACGTCGGCTATGACAAAGGGTTGTACATCAAAACGGATGATGACCAATTTAAGATGGTTTTTAACATCCAGATGCAGCCGCAGCATCAGTTTGTGTTGATGGAGGGGCAGGGGGATACCCCTACCTTCCAAATTCGTCGGGCCCGGTTTGTATTTGGCGGCCACGCATTTGACCCCCGCTTTACCTATAAATTCCAGTTTGAGGCCTTGTCGGGACGGGTCACAACGACGCGCGAAGGAGTCGACATGACCGGACCCAACCTGCGCGAAGGGTATGTCAATTAAATGGAATGACCATTTTAATGTTCGGGCGGAGCAATTCAAGCCGGCCTATAACCGGGAAGAACTGACCTCTTCAACCTCCCTCCAGTTTATCGATCGGAGTATTTTAAACGAGACGGTGACTCATGGATACGATTTGGGGGTCATGTTTCACGGGAATTTCTTCGATAAAAAATTGGAGTATGCGGCCTATGCGACCAACGAAAACAATAACCGGAACAACTTCAACTTCAATAACGAGTTGCTATTTGGCGGTCGTCTGATCTACAACATTCTCGGTCAGCATGGTTATACCATGAGTGATGTAACAAACTCCGAAGAGCATCAGTTGGCCGTTGGAGCCGCTAGGAGCTTGAACAAACCGATAGCCGCCGGTGAAGATACGATCATCGCCTCCTCGGCTGACGTGGCTTGGCGGTATAATGGCTGGTCTTTTTTAGGAGAGGGGGACTTTATCAAGAATTCGACCGATGATCTGGAGACTCTTGGTTTTTTGGGGCAGGCCGGTTATTTTATTGTTCCAGAAAAATTTGAGGTGGCGAACGGAGTGATTCCGCTTGATGTCGGCGTGACCAATGGATATAAGTTCGGGGGTTCTCTGAACATTTCATCAAAGGGCATAACATCAAGCTCCCGACAGATTATGGCATGCTGTTCAACAGTTCGCTCGTTTTAAACGGGGCTTGCGGACCAGGCAATATTGTGACAACGGGTGGAGCACCTGGCTTTGTCCAGGATCAGGTGGATCACCGGTTGAGAACTCAGTTGCAGTTGTATTTTTAAATTTATAAAGGAGAAAAAAAATGAAAAAAGAAATCATCCGTCCATTCACATTATGTTTGATTTTGTTTGTTCTTCACGACGCGCAAGCGGGATCCCTTGTGAAAATTGACGGATCCAGTACTGTTTATCCTGTGACGGAAGCTGTTGCCGAGGAATTTCAGGCGGCCAAAAAAGGAGCCATCCGTGTGACGGTGGGTATTTCGGGAACCGGCGGCGGATTCAAGAAATTATGCCGGGGAGAGATCGATATTGCCAATGCTTCACGCCCCATCAAGTCGGAAGAGATGACTTCTTGCAGAGAAGAGAGCGTTCAATACGTGGAACTGCCAATTGCGTATGACGCCCTGACAGTGGCGGTCAATCCCAACAATACCTGGGTAACGAGTATGACAGTGGATGAACTTAAAAAAATCTGGGAACCGGCAGCCCAGGGGGCGATTACCAAATGGAATCAGATCCGGTCTGATTGGCCAGACAAACCGATCAAACTCTATGGACCTGGTTCTGATTCGGGGACTTTTGACTATTTTACCGAGGCGATTGTTGGAAAGGCAAAATCAAGTCGGGGAGATTACACAGCCAGCGAGGATGATAACATCCTGGTCCAGGGAGTGGCGAGCGACGTGAACGCGCTGGGTTATTTTGGATTTGCCTACTACGAAGAAAATAAGACAAAGCTGAAAGCGGTAGCCATTGACACAGGGAAGGGGGGAGTGCTTCCTTCCCGCCAGAATGTGGATAATGGAACTTATATTCCTCTTTCCCGTCCCATCTTTATTTATGTCAGCAAACAGGGTTTGACCAAGCCGGAAGTCAGGGTATTTGCGGAATTCTATTTAAAGAGCGCCGCTTCTCTTTCAACGGCGGTCAAATACATTCCCCTTTCAGCTGTCCTTTACGAGGCAGCCCACCGGCGTTTGGATCAATCTCTTTTGGGGACTACTTTCTCAGGTTACAAACCGGGGAGCAAAATTGAAACGGTGATTGCGGAAAAGCCAAGATTGTAGATATTAAACATTGATTTTTTTATATCTACCAATAAAGTAGCTTCCAATTTATTGTGTCCCTAAGAATCCATGAAAAAATCATTGAAGGGGGGCTGTTCCTGGCAGCCCTCTCCTCCATTCTGATTACAGCAGGCATTGTCTGGATTCTTGTTTATGAATCTGTTGTCTTTTTCAAGCAGGTATCTCTTTTTGATTTTCTAACCGATACTCAGTGGACCCCTCTGTTTGTCGATCCCCGTTATGGAATTCTCCCCCTTTTATCAGGAACGTTTGTCACTACCTTCATTGCGTTGATAGTTGCTGTTCCTCTGGGGACTGTTGCTGCTATCTATCTGAGTGAATACGCCTCGCACAAGACGCGTGAAATAATCAAGCCAACGCTCGAACTTTTAAGTGCCGTTCCGACGGTTATTTACGGCTACTTCGCTTTTCTGTTTGTAACCCCTCTGCTTCAAAAATTCATTCCCCAACTCCCCGGTTTTAATATGTTAGGTGCGGGACTTGTGATGGGAATCATGATCATTCCTTATGTCAGCTCTCTCAGTGAAGATGCCATGAAAGCGGTGCCCATGCACATTCGCGAGGGATCCTACGCTATGGGGGCGACCCGGATGCAGACCGCGTTGCGGGTTGTCTTTCCATCCGCCTTGTCAGGGATTGTGTCGGCCTATATTCTTGCCTTTTCACGCGCTGTGGGGGAAACGATGGTGGTGGCCATTGCCGCCGGCATGCAGCCCAATTTTACGTTAAATCCTCTTGAACCGGCGGAAACGATCACCGCTTATATTGTTCAGGTCAGCCTGGGGGATTTGCCCCATGGCACCATCGGCTATCAAACTATTTTTGCGGCCGGCTTGACCCTTTTTTGTATGACGCTCTTTTTTAATATTGCAGGGCACTATTTAAGAAAACGTTTCAGACAAGCCTATTAGGCAAGCCTATTGATGATGTCTTTAAAAACAACCATTCAGATGAACAAGCGTTTCGATGCCCTGTTTGCCATCCTCGGCCTCTTATCGCTCCTTGTGGGGCTGACCACGTTGCTGGCTCTTGTTGTTGATCTCTTCCTCGACGGGGCTGATCATCTTTCATGGACTTTTTTTACTTCCTTTCCTTCCCGGTTTCCGGAGAAGGCGGGGATTTTATCCAGCTGGGTTGGCTCCTCCGTCGTCATGCTCGTCACAACGGCTACGGCTGTGCCTCTGGGGGTGGCGGCTGGCGTTTATTTGGAAGAATACGCCCCGAAGAATTGGCTGACCTCTCTGATAGAAATCAATATCGCCAATCTGGCCGGCATTCCCTCTATTGTTTATGGTTTGATGGCTCTGGGGCTCTTTGTTTATCAATTCCGTTTGGGGCAAAGTATTCAAACCGCCGGATTGACCTTGGCCCTTCTCATTCTTCCGATTGTCATCATATCAACCCGGGAAGCAATCCGCGCCGTTCCCGCTACCATGCGTGAAGCCTCTTATGCGATGGGAGCCACCAAATGGCAAACCACACGCGATCATGTGCTTCCTTATTCGTTGGGGGGGATTCTCACCGGCATCATTATCGGGTTGTCACGGGCGATCGGGGAGACCGCTCCGTTGATTACCATTGGAGCTTTGACTTTTATTGCTTTTCTTCCCCATGCTCCCTTTTCATCCCAATTTCCTTTTGTTTCCTTCGAATGGCTTGAAGATCCTTTTACGGTTATGCCGATTCAGATCTTCAACTGGGTTTCCCGGCCCCAGGACGAATTTCATTTGAATGCGGCCGGTGCCGGGCTTGTTTTGATGGTCATGGTCATGGTCATGAACGGTTTGGCGATTGCCATCCGCTACCGGTTCAGAAAGAAAATCAAATGGTAGAAAACAAAGAACATAATCCCTCCATCAAGGCGGAAGTAAAAAATTTGAGCTTCTATTATGGATCCCTTCAGGCCTTGAAAAATGTGAGTCTGGTGATTGAACAAAACAAAATTACCGCGCTGATCGGCCCTTCCGGCTGCGGTAAATCGACCTATCTCCGTTGCTTTAACCGGATGCATGATCTTTATCCGGGGCATCGTTATGAGGGAGAAATTCTGCTTTATCCTGACGGAATCAACATTGCGGGAGGGGGGATTGATCCGATTGAAATCAGATTGAAAAACGCTATGGTTTTTCAAAAACCAAACCCCTTTCCCAAATCCATTTTTGAAAATGTGGCGTATGGACTGAGAATCAGGGGCTTAAAGAACTACCATCAGATCAAGGAGAGGGTGGAAAGAGCTCTTCTGGAGGGGGCCTTATGGGATGAGGTCAAGGATCGCTTGCACGATCCTGCCTTTAATCTTTCAGGAGGACAACAGCAGAGACTCTGCATTGCGAGGGCTCTTGCTTGCGATCCTGAACTTCTTTTATTCGATGAACCGACCTCCGCTCTCGATCCGATTGCCACGGCGCGGATTGAAGAACTGATGGGGGAGCTCAAGAAAAAAGTAACCATCATTGTGGTAACTCACAACATGCAACAGGCGGCCAGGGTTTCTGATTTCACCGCTTTCCTCTATTTGGGGGAACTGATTGAATGGGGGAAGACCGAGCAGATTTTTACCAATCCAAAGGAGAAAAAAACTGAGGATTACATTACGGGAAGATTTGGGTAAAGCTCGCGATCCGGCTTAGCCGTGTCGCGAGCGGGGGGGGGATCCAGCACTCAAAGGTTTTTGAGTGATGGAGGAAGGGCCATCGTGAGGGCCCGTATCCATAAACGTGAGTAGCAATTGCAGGGACCGAACAGGCTCCCATTATAAATAGGAGGTTTGGATGATGAAAGAATTCAAGGAACATACCGATAAACACTATGAGGCCGATTTGAAGGATCTGAAAGAGGATATTTTAAGAATGGGAGCGGTCGTGGAGGAAATGCTTGTTTTTTCCATGAAGTCTCTGGTGGACAGAAACAGCGCTTTTGCCGAAGAAGTAATCAAAAAAGAGCCGGTGGTGAATCAGCTGGAAATGATGGTCGATGACCGTTGCCTTAAACTGCTGGCCCTTCATCAGCCGGCCGCTGTCGATCTTCGGTTTATCGTTATCAGCCTTAAAATCGGCAAGGATCTGGAAAGAATGGGAGATCTGGCGGTGAATATTGCGGAAATTGCCATTGAACTCAATCAGGAACCGCAACTCAAACAGTATGTTGATCTTCCTCGGCTTTCTGCCATTGCCCAGCACATGGTCAATCGGGCGTTGGATGCTTTTGTGAAACAGGATGCAATTCTGGCCAAAAAAGTTTTGGAGCAGGATGATGAGGCAGATAACTTGAAAGACAAGATTCAGGATGACCTTGTTCCGATGATGGAAAAAGACAAGGAGGCTGTTTTCCGCGCTGTTCGTCTGATTCTGATTGCCAGACAGCTTGAAAGAATTGCCGACCATGCCACCAATATTGCCGAGGAAGTTGTTTTCATGGTGCAGGGAAAAGATATTCGGCATCAATATTCGAGAAGCGGTTCAGGATGATTTGAATTCGATTCTTCTTCTTTCGGAAAATCGGGAAGCGGAGTTTCCTCCTCCGTTGATATCTCTGGAATTTTTTCTCCCTCCCGGCGAGGAGCGGTACGGGTCATTTTTTTTTGAATCAAGTTGGCCCTCCAGTTGGCTTTTCGTTTATACCTGGCTGTTCCATATAATTTGGGATTGGGGAGAATGGCCGCCAGATAAGCGGCTTGGGAAGCTGATAAAGAGCCTGCCGAAGTCCCAAAATAATAACGGCAGGCGGCCTCCGCTCCGTAAACGCCGGGGCCCCATTCAATCAGATTGAGATAAAGTTCCAGAATGCGGTCTTTTGTCAATGTTTGTTCCATCTGATAAGTTAAAATCCACTCTCTTATTTTTCTAAAAATATTTTTTTGGGGTCCCAGGTAGAGGTTTTTGACCAGTTGTTGGGTGATCGTCGATCCCCCCCGTTTGAACGCCTTCTTTTTCCAGTTGACCTTTAACGACTCTTTAATCTGTTTCCAGTCGAAGCCGTTGTGCTGATAAAAAGCATCGTCTTCAGCGATCATCACCCCTCTTTTCAGATGGGATGAAATTTGTGAAAGGGGAATCCAACGGTGATCAATCACCGGGTTTTCCCCCTTGTCCTCCCACTCATCCAGATAAATTTCCATAAAGCGGGTGGTTTGGGGATTGTGGTTTTTCAACCAGGAAATATTGGGAAGGTTGACAAGAAAAAGGGCGCCCCCCAGAATGACCAGGAGGATCAGGAAAAAAAATCCCTTGATGATTTTCCAGATAAAGCGAAAGAGAAACATGCAATAACGCACGATCCCTGAATTTATTTCTTGTGTCAACAGGCCAGAATCACTAAGTTTTAAGACCGATGCCCGATCATCCTCTTCAACTCGGCCAGTATCTTCTTCTTGAAAAAATTGCCCAGGGGGGAATGGCCCAGGTCTTTAAGGCCAAAACGGTCGACCCCGGCGGCATTGAGCGTTTGGTTGTCATCAAAAGGATCCTTCCTCATATTTCGGCTGATTCCGACTATGTGGCCATGTTGATCGACGAGGCGAAAATCGCCGTTCATTTTAATCAGGGAAACATCGCCCAAATTTATGATCTGGGAAAAGCGGGAGACGATTATTTCATTGTCATGGAATATGTTGATGGAAAAACGTTGGGGCAAATTTTGAGGGATTTCAAGGAGAGAGAGAAGAAAATTCCCATCCCCCTGATCGTTTATTGCATTTCGGAGCTCTGCCAGGGACTTGATTATATCCATCGGAAAAACGATCAGGAAGGGCGTCCCCTGGGGGTGGTCCACCGCGACATCTCGCCTCAAAATATCATTGTTTCCTATTCGGGAACCGTGAAGCTGATCGATTTTGGAGTGGCCAAGAGTTTTGAAAAGTTGTCTCACACCCAGTCGGGAGTTTTAAAGGGCAAATTTGCCTACATGTCCCCCGAACAGGCGGAAGGGGATGAGATCGATCGACGATCTGATATTTTTGCAACCGGAATTCTGTTGTGGGAAATGCTGACGTTGGAAAGACTTTTCAAGAAGTCGTCCAACAAGGAAACCCTGAAGGCGGTGAGGCAGGCTCAATTCCAGGCTCCATCCAGTTTCAGGAAGGAAATTCATGCCGAACTGGATTCTATTTGCGAGAAAGCTCTCAAAAAGAGGAAAGAAAAGCGGTATCAGTCAGCATCTGAAATGGCTGGTGATCTGACCCGCTTTCTGGCCAAACATTATCCCGAATTCAAGCGGCTGGACGTGGCTGAATTCTTGTATCGTTACTTTGGACCTGAAGCGGACGAGGAGGATTTGCCTGCCGAATTTCCGGAACTTCAGGTTGAAAAAGAAAAGAAGCCCGAAAAAAAACCTCCCGCTTTCGGAGATGAGGAAAAAACCGAAATCGATTACCAAGACCGCTTAAAGAAGTTTTTTTCAAAGCGTTTCACCCGATATGGCGTCCTGCTTTTTTTTACTGTCGTGGTTCTTGTTTTATCGGCCATGGGATTTTATTCCATCTATGATCATTATTCCCACGGAACTTTGTCGCTGATCATCAATCCCCCTGATGCAGAGCTTTTGATCGATGACGAGCTGATCGATCTGGAAAATGGAAAGAGGAAAATTCGTCTCAAGTCGGACAATGAAATAAGGGTTACAGCCAAAAAGAAGGGGCATGTCTCCATTGAACAGACTTTATTTTTGAAGGGGGGGGAGGTCAAAAATTTGGAAATCAGTCTTGAGAAGGAAATTCCCCCCTTTGGCAAGATTTTTGTCTCTTCGAATCCGGAGGGAGCGACGATTTATATTAATAATACCGCCTGGAATCAGAAAACCCCTGCGGAAATTCCCCATCTTCAGTCGGACAAGCGTTATACAATCGGGCTCTTTTTGGAGGGGCATGATTTTTATGAACAGACAGTCGATCTTAAGAGGGGGGAAACGCACAAAATCGAGGCCTCACTTCAGGTTCGTTATGGAAGCCTGGAAGTCACATCCAATCCTCCCGGGGCCACAGTTTACTTTGACGACCAGATTGTCGGCCAGACTCCCTTTACCGAATCCCGGATGATACCGTTCCAACTCTACGAATTGAAACTGTCGCTGATTGGCTACCAGGAAATCGAGGATCAAGTGATTGTAGAAGCGGGTGAAAATAAAAAATTGATTTTTGACCTTCAAAAGAGCGAAAATTGAGCCAATGGACGAAACGGTGGTTACATCTTTTGATTCTATTGAGCAGGAGAACGAAAAAAAGCCTTATCTGACGTTTATTTGGGGTCCGCGCATGGGGGAGCTGGTTCTCCTCGAAAAGAATGAAATAACGGTGGGGCGATCCCCTGATTGCGACTTGTGGATTGAGGACGGAGCCATTTCCCGAAAGCATTTTTGTCTCCAGATTGCGGGAAAGGGGGTCAGTTTAAAGGATACCGGATCAACCAACGGGACACTAGTGAACGGGGAAAAAGTATCTGAAAAAAAATTGTCCGATGGGGACAAAATCCAGATTTCGCGGGACACGATTCTTGAATTTTCCTACCTCGATGAAACGCAGAGCCTCTCCGAGAAAAAGCGGTATGAAATGGGGGTGATGGACCCGGTTACCAATACCCACAACAAGCGCTATTTTTTGGACCGCATCCGCGAGGAATTTTCATTTGCCAAACGGTCGCAGCGCCATCTTTCCATTATTCTCTTTGACATCGATCATTTCAAAAAAATAAACGACGGCTACGGCCATTTGGCGGGAGACTTTGTTTTGCAAAAGCTGGGAGCTTATGTTTCCAAGATAATCAGGACGCATGACATCTTCTGCCGTTATGGGGGGGAAGAATTTGTGATCCTGATGCGGGATACGGAATGCCAGAACGCCGTGAACCTGGCCGAACGAATCCGGAAAATTATTGAGCAAAGCGAGTTTGTTTATGAGGAAAAAAAATTGCCGGTAACCATTTCCTGCGGCATTTCAAGCCTGCATGAGGGGCTCAAGGATTATCAGGCCCTGATTGCGGAAGCTGACACGTATCTCTACCAATCAAAGGAAGGGGGAAGAAACAGGATATCGGGGGCTTGTGTTCCCACTGTCTAGCTGACCCAGTTTTTCATCATCGTTTTGATCCGCTCCAGTTCAGATTCCAGAAGAACGATTTGTTTCAAGTAATTTTTTCCCATTTCAAAGCTTTTTGCCGGATCGTTGATGAGCTCAACCATGTTTTTTAAGTTTTTCATCAAGCGATTCACCGTGCCTACTTTAAACTGAGCTGATGGCTCCTTTTTTCTTTTCTTTGCTAAAATACGGACCAGCAAGGGACGAAGGTTTCTCAGATTTTTTCTGTTTTTGACGATGAAATCCTCCGCTCCCATCTTGATCGATTGAACAGCCTTCCCCTGATCGGTCAGGGATGAAAGCACAACCACCGGAAGCCCCTTGACGCATCGTTTAAGCTCCCGGATCCATTCGCCACCGGTTCCAGGAGGCTCAAATTCCGTCAAAACAAGATCGAAACGACGTGACCCGAACATTTTTCTGGCCTGGGTCGCATCCGCAATTCTCGTGATGTGGAAAGAGGGGGATGAAGAACCGAGCACCCCACATAAAAGTTGATAATGAAAATCGTTGTGATCTATATAAAGAAGATGTTTTTTCTTCATGGGTCATTATGATTAATTATTCATCCATTTTTCAAGGTTTTAATTTGGACGGTCCGGGGGGTTGTCTCGTCTCCGGTGGGGTTGATTCCATGGTTTTGCTGGAATTGCTTTCCCGTTATTTCAGTGCTGAAAAGAACAGCGTTACCATAATTCATTTCCATTTTCACTTGAGAGGAAAAGAATCTGACCGGGATGAAAAGTTTGTAAGAACAGAAACCTCTCGAAGGGGTTTTCCTTTTTTGAGTTTTTCTTCTCCGATCGAGAAGAGGAAGGGGGGGATTCAGGAGAAGGCGCGGGAAATCAGGAGAGAGACAACGATCAGGCTTGCCAGGGAGAAGGGGTGGCAATGGATCATGACTGCCCATCAGGCCAATGATCAGGCGGAAACGGTTCTCATGAATTTGTTGAGGGGGGCCGGTCTGCGTGGTTTAAAGGGAATGGAGCCTGTCACATTGTTGACT
The DNA here is from genome assembly GCA_005240075.1 of Nitrospira sp. GTDB lineage: Bacteria > UBA10199 > UBA10199 > UBA10199 > SBBF01 > SBBF01. The sequence continues at coordinate 26,306 of SBBF01000083.1, read as the reverse complement.
CCTGATTTGAAGCTGATCCGTCCTCTTTTGGAAATCCCGCGGTTTCGTATCGAAGAGTTTGCAGTCCAACAAAAAATTTCTTATGTGCAAGATTCATCCAACGCTTCCGATGATTATTGTCGAAATCGCGTTCGTCATTACCTTCTCCCTTTTGTCTTGAATCAACATCCTGCTTTTCTGGATGATATTTCTGTTATGACAAAAGTGTTGGCTGGGGAAAACCGGATTTATGAATCGATGGGAAATGATCTGCTTCAGAAAGAATCGGGGATGGTGACGCTTGACGATTATTTTTTGCTCCCTGAACCGGCCCGTTTTTTTGTAATTGAAAAAGGGCTGAAAAAAGGGGGCTTTAAAAAACAGGTTCTCTCCTCCCATTTCGAGGAAATTGAAGGATTGCTGAAAAAAAAGAAGGATCTTCGCCGTCTGTTTGGAGATTGTCTCTTTGAAAAAAGAAGAAGTCATTTTTCATTTTTAATCCCCCCCCCGTTTGATTCAACCTGGCAGGCTCCTTTGGATGGACCGGGCCTTTATTCGATTTCCCCTCTTAACAAAAAACTGATGATTCAGGAAAAACGGTTTGAAAAAGGCTCCCGACTTTTCGTCAACCCCCAACAGCTTCATGATTCTCTGATCGTCCGTTTTCCCCGCCCCGGGGATCGCTTTATTCCTTTCGGTATGCAGGGAACCAAAAAACTTTCCGATTTTTTCACTGATCAAAAAATCCCCCGTTTTGAGCGGCACTCCATTCCGGTCATTGTCCAGCAATCAGAATCCCGCGGGGAGGAAATCGTCTGCCTGGTGGGGCATCAGATTGACCATAAATTCAGGGTGACTGATTATTCCGCTCCTGCGTTGGAGGTCAGTCTGATTTAGCCAACGACTTCCCGCGCCGCCGCGAGGGAGGCCATTCGGGTCAAAAATCGGGAGAGATTGACAACACTTTCCTTTTGTTGACAATCCAGAAAAAAATCTTCATGTGGTTCGGTTAGTTTGTGAAGGCAAAGACAGGAAAAGGTCATCCCAGGGGCATTCAAACTTTCAAAGGCATTTTTGGATTCGTGAATTCTAAAAAATCCACCGATATCTTTTCCACCGACTGCATAAATGACCGGTTCAATAGGATAGCCGCTGTAAGTATCGACGGTGGGGATCCCCTCCTGAATCAGATAACTATTAATGGGGGCTTTTCCCTTGGAAGAGAGGAGTTTGTTTTTTTGACGGCTGTTCAAATTCAAAACCTCATCACCGGAAAAAAAGGAGGCCAGCCCCATTCCGTAAGTTCCCGCATTATTTTTCAGGAAGACATAAGGGGTTTCCTCGATTTTGTATTCTCTGTATTTTTGACGAATCCGGTCGAGAAGAGATTCCATATGCTGTGCGAGACTCTCTAATGATTTTTTGTCGTTGAAATCAATGGAGGGGACCAAATCGCACAATGGCTGTAATAACCAGGGATCGATCTCAAATGTTTTGCAGAATTCCCCCAACAATTTGCTCAAAATATCGAAATGACCGCTTTTGGTTCGTATTTGCCACCCCAGTTTGGGAGAGGGAATAATGGGCTGTTCAATGCCTTGAAAAAGGGGGGGGAGCCCCAGCGAAAAATCATTGTTGGAAAGGATCATATCAGGAGCGAAATTTTCCAGTTTAAGAAGATTTCTATCTCTCTCTATTTTTTCAAGAATAACGGTTTCCCCCTCCAGATCAATCTCCAGCCTCTTCGCAGGAATAAAATCCCCCAAAACTCCAATCCGGGCCTGAAAACCGGCCAGGTGAAGAAGTTTCTGTAATGATCGGATATTTTTCAGATAAAATTTGTTTCGCGTGTGTTCCTCCCCATAAACCAGAATTTTGTGAACCTGGGGATGGTGTTCGTGAAGGGTTTTTTTAAAGGCCTCTGTCGTGGCGCGGGAAAAAGAGTTGCACAAATTGTTAAATCCGGCGGGAAAGAGATTCGTGTCGACAACCCCCATTTTGAATCCGGCATGACGGATGTCGCACGACAGAGTGATCGGGAAGATCAACCCCCGGGCCTGGTTTTCCATCCACTCAGAAACGGAATCTTTTTTCTGGATCAGAAGATTGTTAATAACATCAAGCATCAATCAAAGACCTTATTATAAATTTTCCTGACGATTTCGCGGTACGAGAAATAGTGATCAAGCAAGCGTTCCCCTGTGTCAAGGCCTAAATCAACGGCGATCTCCCCCAAGAAAGGATCATGAACTCTGAAACGGTGGATTGATCTTGATTTCTTGAGCTGAACTTTGGCTTCCCAGGTGCGGTAGAAGGTATAAATTTCCTCCAGAGCGCTCGTGTCGGCAAGGTTGAGTATGTTTGTTTCGTATAACTGCTTCAGCCCTGTAAAAGTATTAGGGCTCCTTAAAGCGGGAAGCTCCGCTCCGTATCGGAGCTGAAAAAACTGAAGGATGAACTCGATATCCATCATCCCTCCGCGTCCCCCTTTCATGTCAAAAAATTCTTGCCCTTCCCTGGCTATTTCTTTCTCAACCCGGCTACGCAAGCGGTTCATCTCATGACGAATCGAAGGGGAATAGTTTTTATGAAAGAGGAGGGCGTCCAAATGCCTTTCCAGCAGTCGATCAAAGGGGAGGGCCAAATCGAGTGGACGCGCCTTCAGGAGAGCCTGTTTCTCCCAAATCTGGGAAGATTTTTTTTGGTAATCCAGAAAACCGGAAAGACTGGTGACCAGAGGTCCGAAATGACCGGAGGGGCGAAGTTCCATGTCGATGGAATAGGCTGATCCTGCCCGGGTTGTCAGAGTCATGAGGAAAATGAATTTCTGGACAACCCGGGCAAAGAACTCGGAATTGGCAATCACCGTCGGGCCACTGGTTTCTCCGTTTTCTGAAAAGACAAAAATCAGATCGAGGTCGGAGGAATAGGAAATCTCCCTCCCTCCCAGTTTTCCCATGCAAAGGCATGAAAGGTGGGATGAGGTTGGAATTCCATAACGGATTTGACACTCCTCGGTGGCGACTTTCAAGTTTTCCAGCATGACCGCTTCAGCAGTCAGGGAGATCCGCCGGCAGATTTCTGCCCGGGGAATTTCCTCATTTTTTTCCAGTTCTGAAATGGTTTTAAGCTCATCCCTCTTGAAGTACCTGACCTCGTCAATCTGATTTTCCCGATGGGGCCACCGGTTCAGCCTGGCTGACAACCTTTGCCGGTAGGGAGAAACCGGGTTCTCCTCCATCCTCCGCTCTGAAACAAATTTTGACGATTCACGGGGAACATCACGAAAAAGTTGTTCAAAGAGTTGATTAATTCGGCCGGTATGCCCTTCCAGTGCTTTCTTGAATTCTAAAAGAGCCTCTTCAGGATTTTTATTTGCGTACCCCATCCGGCGGGCCATTCCCAATTTTTCCTCATCCGAAGGGCCCAGAATATGGGTTTGTCTTTCCTCGACCATTTGAAGCCGGTTTTCCAATTTTCTCAAAAAGAGATAACCTTCCCTCAAAACATCGGCGTCTTTTGGGCTGATGAGCCTTTCATCGGATAATCGCTGAAGTTGAACCAGCGTGTTGGTATGACGGAGCCTCTCTTTTGACCCGCCGTAGATGAGCAAAAAACTTTGAACAAAAAATTCAACCTCGCGGATTCCCCCTTTTCCCAGTTTCACATGATAACCCCTTGTTTTTTTTCGGGCCAAATCTTCATGAATCCTGTTTTTCATTTCAATCATTTGGCGGATGCTTTGAAGGTTGATTGATCTTTGATACACAAACCATTCGATGTTTTTTATAAATTGCTTCGCTAATACCGAATCTCCCGAGGCGGGGGCACATTTGGTGAGTGCCTGACGCTCCCATTCCGCGCCGCGGGCTGAATAATAATGTTCCAGGGAATCGAGCGAGTTGATCAGGGGACTCCCTTTTCCGTCGGGTCGCAAATCCCAGTCAACGCGGTACAAGAAGCTTGAGTCGCTGTTTTGCTGAAGGTGATGGGTCAATTGTTGGAGATGTTTTGTATAAAATTCGCGTGGGTCCCTTTTATTTTCCATCCCGTTTCCCATGACAGCCAAAAGATCGATATCGGAACTGTAATTAAGTTCCCATCCCCCCAGTTTTCCCATGGCCAGAAGAGCGTACGGAATCGGATGGGGAGAACGGAGAAAACGGTCGACTGTTTGAAGAATGGCGAAAGCCAGCGAAGAAAGCTCAGCCAGGATAACCGATGTTTTTTCCCCCTCCAGATCCCTGATGGTTATCCGCAGAAGTTCCTGGTATTTATATTTTCGGATTTGCGAAAACTCCTTGATTTTTTCAAGTTCATTCTTAAACAGGGAAAAAGATTTTTGTTTTGCACGATAAGGGGAGCAAGCCAGATCAACTACCGCTTCCGGGTGGCGAATGAGATAGCGGGCCAGAAATTTTGAATTTCCAAAAATTTTCAAGCAATGTTCCCAATATTTTTGGGGAATTTTTTTGGAAGAGCCAAGAAATTGCTCCCATTCGAGATGGGCTTCAGATGGATTTGCTGAAAGATCAAAGATTTTAGATAGATTCAACGATTTCATTTTGATGACGCTTTGGGTTAAAATTTAACAGTCAAGTTTAACGCTCAGAGTCAAAAAAAGCGAGTTAAAAACCTATTAATTATGAGTAGTTCGCACTGCGTCAGTCAAACTAATGAAAAATTGACATCGTTTAATTTTTGACTATCCAAAAGAATGTCAATTTTTGTATAATCAAAGAACGACGAAAATGTAAATGACTACCTGAGGGGTGAGGGGGAAATATTCCCCATCAGAGAGGGGGGGGTATGTCATTGGAAATTGAAGGAAAAGACCTTAAAAAATGGCTGACGGAGGATATCGGTGTCTACTCTGAAAATTCACTGATTCATCATCTCACTTCGTTGGAAGAAATTTATCCTTATCGGTTTTCAAATTACTCTGACCTCAATGAATTTCATTGCTGGATTTTGGCTCAACGCCCCCAAATGGTTATTATTGAAGGAAAACTGCTTGATGGAAGAGGAGAGGGGGAGTTGGTCTGTTTAAAGGAAACATTAGCCCGATGGGGAATCATTTCCCTGATAGTCTGCGACTCCCTCAACGAGATTCGATGTCATCGAAACAGCGGTTGGCCGCTGGCGCATTTTTTTCGCGGCCCGGTGGTTAAAAAAGATTTTCAGGACAAAGTCATTAACATTTTAAATGAGCGCTATACCTCCTATCAACCTTGCATTGGGGTGATCTCCAAAAAAACCTATTTGTTGTCTCATCTTGAAATGCTCCTTCGAAACTACGGGATCCGGATCAAAATTCTTTCACTGATCAATGATATTCAAAATCCCATTCAATGCGATCATCCGGAAGCTCTGTTGTGTGATTTTTCTGAATTGGAAAATGGGGGAGAGAGCCTTCTGAATGAAATCAACGAATTTACTACTCCTTTTGTTTTACCTGTTTTCATGGTTTCAGAAGAAAAAGGGGGAGCCATTCCGGAAAAGATTCTTAAATACAACCATGTCAAGCCGGTGGTTTATTCAGTAGAAAATTTCGATTTTCTGCTGTATGAGCTTTTGGAGACCATTTATGAAAAACGACGCCTTCGTCTGGAAATCTGCCGGGATCAAAAAACAGGACTTTTTCTTCGGGACACCTTTATTCAAGTTGCCAAAAAAGAACAGACACTGGCTCTGCGTCGGGGGGAAGAGTTTTCAATTCTCAAACTGGCGTTGGCATCGTTAAATGCCTACACCGATAAATTCGGCGAAATTTTTACCCATAGTCTGGAAATGACACTGGGACTTTTTGTTCAAAACAGGGTCCGCTCTTCCGATTTTATCGCGCAGGGCAAAAAGGGGGAGATTCTGGTTTTGCTCCCCCGCATTGGAAGAAGGCTTGCCACTCTCATTGGAGAAAGATTATGCCATCGCTTTGCCCAAGAGGCCTCTTTTCAGGATAATGGCTTGTTGTCGACCCTGTTTAAGCCGGAACTGGTTTATCAGGCCTTTTCGTATCCCCATGATTTTAGGACTTCGGATGATCTGATTGCGGCGATTGATGGCGCCGGGATCTATGGCCAAGAGCAAGAAAAACTGAAGACCGGTTGACCAGACTTCCCGTTCGGGAAGGGTCAAAAAGTTCCAATAAAGATTCCAGATTCACTCCGGTTTGGACCCCTTGACGTTCCAGAAAATAAATCAAATCCTCCGTTGCCAGGTTGCCGCTCGCTCCCGGTGCGAAAGGGCATCCCCCTAATCCCCCGACGCTGGAGTCGAATGTTTGGACCCCCCATTCCAGACCCAAGGCCGCGCAAGCCAAGGCCGTTCCATAAGTATTGTGACAGTGCATGGCGATCCGATTTTTTGAAATCAGCGATGAATCAAAAAGATCAATTTCCCGAAGGAGTTTTTTCCAGTCAGCCGGCACTCCCACCCCAATCGTATCTCCCAAAGAAACCTGGCTGATTCCCAGCGGCAGAAGTGCATTGATAATTTTGGTTGTTTGAGAAGGGGATATTGCTCCCTCGTACGGAGAGACAATGACAGTCGAAATATACAGGCGAAGTTTGATTTTTTTTGAATCAAGAACCGGTTTTTCCCAGTCGGTTTCTACATGATAACCTTTTGATTTAATAAATTGAATACAAGCACTGATATTATCTATACTTTCTTGAGTATTCATTCCGATATTTTTTTGATTGAACTGATCACTCGTAGCTGTAAAAAAAGCAATCTGCCGAACCTGAAGGGAGAGGGCTGTCTCCAATCCTTTCAAATTGGGAACGAGATACCAGAGAGGAGAGGCCGATTCGAAATGTTTGGCTATCTGATCGGTATCGGCCATTTGAGGAACTTTATCGGCTCGAACAAAAGCTCCCCCTTCGATATCGGGTAATCCCTGATCGAGCAAAAACCGGATTAGTCCCTTTTTCTGGTCAACGGTCAGAAGTTCGGGGACGTTTTGCAGACCGTCTCGAGGCCCCACTTCCATGATTGATATTTTCATGATTTCATCAGAATCAAGAGTTGCCCCGGAGTAATTTGATCTCCCAGAGAAACCTTGATCTCCTCAATTTCCCCTTTGACAGGGCTGATGACGTCATACTCCATTTTCATGGCTTCGACAATCATGAGGAGAGTGTCTGTTTTGACTTTCTCTCCCCGAGATATCAAAATCCGGCTCACTCGACCGGCAAAGGGAGATCGAATGAGCCCGTCAAAAGGGGGAGTCGCCATCTCTTTTTGTGCTCGTAGGGGTAGTCGGGAAGAAGTGTTGTGAAAAGATTGATCCAGGCGAATCGATCCAAAAAGATTGTGCGGTTTTTCGATCTTTGCTGATTCTATACCGGTCGAGACCGTTTTTTCAGGAACGATTTTGGGATTCCAAAAATGGGCCCCCTTTTTTTCAATCAAAGAGGTTGTAAACCTCGATTCAATCAGTTCTTTACTGTCAATCAATTCCTGAAGAAAAGGGATGTTATGCGTAAATCCAAGAAGGGTTGTGCTTTTGAGCGCCTCCCGCATGGTGAGTCGGGCTTCTTCCCGACTCAAACCCCAGGTTGACAATTTGGCCACCATGGCATCGAAATGAGCGGAAACTTCATTCCCCTCAGTCAATCCCGTATCTATCCGGCAGTTCCGGGTTGTCGGCCATCGGAGTTTTTCAACAGGCCCCGGAGTGGGAATAAAGCCTTCATAGGGGTTTTCGGCATAAATCCGGCATTCCATTGCATGTCCGCGAGCTCCGATTTTATCCTGGGTAAACCCTAGTTTTTCTCCCAGGGCTGATTTAATCTGGCAGGTTACCAGATCCAATCCGGTAATCCATTCTGTGACCGGATGTTCCACCTGAAGCCGGGTGTTCATTTCCAAAAAAAACCATTTTTCCTTTTCATCCACCAAAAATTCAACGGTACCCACCCCTTCGTATTCGATTGCTTCCGCCAATTTTAATGCCGCTTTTATTAGTTCCTTTCTGGTCTCCTGCTTTAGACGGGGAGCGGGGGCCTCCTCAATAATTTTTTGATGGCGACGTTGGACGGAACATTCCCGATCAAAGAGGTGGACGATTCTTCCTTTTGTATCAGCAAGAATCTGGACTTCAATATGGCGTCCTTCGGAAACAAATTTTTCAAGAAAGACACTTGCTTCTCCAAACGAGTTGTGGGCTTCCCTCCGGGCCGATTCCAGATGGCCCAGAAAATCGTTTTTCTCATGAACCAACCTCATTCCTCTCCCCCCTCCGCCGCTTGCCGCCTTGATCAGAAGGGGATAACCGATCTCATCCGCCATTTTTTTCCACCGGGCATCGGTAACTGATTGATCATTCTCCACATATTTCCAGGGAAGCGTCCTGATTGTGAGCTTTTGGGCCAAAATTTTTGACTCGATTTTTGAACCCATCTTTCGGATTGATTCCGGTGGGGGGCCAATCCAAATGATTTTTTTTTTGATGACTTCGCTGGCAAAGAGGGGATTTTCACTCAAAAAACCGTAACCGGGATGAAGGGCAGTGGCCTTTGCCTGGGAAGCCTTCTCAAGCAGGGCCCCCCTGTTCAAATAAGTTTCAGATGCCGTTATTCCCTTCAAGGGATAAGCCTCGTCGGCCATTTGAACATGAAGAGATTTCTTGTCTCCCTCTGAATAAACAGCCACGGTTTTGATCCCCATGACGCGACAGGTTTCAAAAATCCGGCAGGCGATTTCACCCCGATTGGCCACAAGGAGTTTTACCACTTTGGTTTCCTTTTCTCTAAGAAAGCGGTCAATCCCTCTTGCCCCTCCGCTGAGGCTCTTGAATTTGCCAGCGTCCTTGCGGCCAGATTCAATTGATCCGCAAAAGAGAGCGTTTTAATGTCGTGAATGAATTTCTTGGCAGTTTGAAGAGCACGCGGAGATAACGATAAAATATTTTGGATGGTCTCTTCCAACACTTCCTTCATTTTTTCCCTGTTTTCGACTACCCGGTGAACGAGCCCCATTCCGAAAGCACGGGCGGCTGGGAAGCGTTCGGCGGTCAAAAAAAGAGCCCGCGTGTGGGATTCACCAATCTTGTTGATTATAAACGGACCGATCACCGCCGGAATCAATCCCAGTTTTACTTCACTAAAACTAAAAAGGGCATCGGATGAAGCAATCACGTAATCGCTCACAGCCACCAATCCCAAACCACCGCCGAAACAGGCTCCCTGAATCCCGGTAATAACCGGATGGGGAAACTGATTGATCGTGGTCAACATGTGGGCCAATCCTTTCGCATCGTCTTCATTTTTTTGTTTCGAATAAGATGCTGATTTTTTCATCCAATGAATATCTCCTCCGGAACAAAAAGCATCCCCCGCACCGGTGATGACCGCCAGACGCAGATCCTGATCGTTTGAGGCTTTGGCAAAAACGTCGGTTAATTCCAGAATCAATTCGTCATTGAAAGCATTCTTGATTTGAGGACGGTTGAGGGTAACGGACAGAATCAGGTCTTTATTTTCAGCAATGATGTTTTGACAAGCCATGTTTCTTACATCCGAAAGACGCCAAACGTTCCATCAAAACTGGGATTTCCATATCGGCAGGCCTCCAGGCTCAGTCCCAATATTTTTCGAGTATTCCGCGGATCAATTACCCCGTCATCCCACAGACGGGCGGTGGCAAAATAGGGGGAGCCCTCCCGTTCATAAACTGCCCGGATCGGTGTTTCGATCTTTTCCATTTCCGATCTGGAAATCTTTTTTCCCTCTTTCTCCATTTGTTCTTTTTTGACTGTGGACAAAACCTGTGCTGCCTGATCCCCTCCCATTACTGAAATCCGGCTGTTGGGCCAGCTGAAAAGAAAGCGGGGCTGGTAAGCCCGTCCACACATTCCATAATTACCCGCTCCAAAACTCCCCCCCACAATCACGGTCAAACGGGGGACTTGACAGGTAGCAACCGCCGTAACCATCTTGGCCCCATGTTTGGCAATCCCCTCCGACTCATATTTTTTTCCCACCATAAAACCGGTGATGTTTTGTAAAAAAATCAGCGGAATTTTTCGTTGATCGCAAATTTGGATAAAATGGGCCGTTTTTTGGGCCGATTCCGAAAAAAGAACGCCATTGTTGGCGACAATCCCCACTTCAAATCCGTACAAAAAACCAAAACCGCAAACAACGGTTTCGCCAAAAAATTTTTTGAATTCATGAAATTCAGATCGATCCAGAAGGCGGGCCAGCACTTCCCGAATATCATAAGGTTTTTTCAGGTCAGCCGATACAATTCCAAGAATTTCATCGGAGGGAAATGCCGGTTCCTCCGGTTTTGCCGACGGTTGGTAGAGCGATTTTTTTTCTTGCCCAAGATAATGAACAATCTCACGGGCTATTTCCAATGCATGAAGGTCGTTATCGGCATAGTGATCGGTTACCCCTGATTGACGGCAATGGACATCGGCCCCTCCCAACTCTTCAGCTGTTACATCTTCTCCAGTTGCCGCTTTGACGAGCGGTGGCCCCCCCAGAAAAATGGTTCCCTGATTTTTGACGATCACCGTTTCGTCGCTCATGGCGGGAACATAGGCCCCTCCGGCAGTGCAAGAGCCGAGAACGACCGCCATTTGCGGGATTCCTCTTCCTGAAAGTCGGGCTTGATTGTAAAAAATCCTTCCGAAATGATCGCGGTCGGGAAAAACTTCCGACTGAAGCGGCAGATAAGCCCCACCACTGTCGACCAGATAAAGGCAGGGGAGATTATTTTCAAAGGCAATTTCTTGGGCTCTCAGATGTTTTTTGACCGTTAAAGGAAAATAGGTTCCCCCTTTGACCGTCGCGTCATTGGCTACAATCATGATTGTCCGATTCCGGACTTTTGCAATGCCGGTGATAATTCCCGCTGCAGGTGCCTCGTTGTTGTACAAACCGTCAGCCGCGAGCGGCGAGAGTTCCAAAAAAGCGGAATCCGGATCAATTAAATGTTTGATCCGGTCTCTCACAAACAGTTTTCCCCGTTGGGTATGGCGGGTAACCCCCTTGCTTCCCCCGCCCAGTCGCACCTGCGCTATCTTCTGTTTCAATTCTTCGCAGAGTTTTGAATGATGGGCGTAATTGGCTTTAAAATTTTCGGAATTCGTGCTGATACGGGACTTGATGATCATGGAAAGCCTTTTTTATAAAGAAAGGATGGATAAAAGGCGAGTATTTTTTCTTCACAAACGCCGCGGTCAGGGAGATTGGGATAATTGATCACGCGCTTTACGAGCCCAAAACCGCGTGGTAAGAGGGATGGTATGAAAATTCTTTCCCTTTTTTCAGCTAATTCCGGGGCTGAGATTCAGGATCTTGCCGAATCGTTGCACAACTCCGATGATAGCTATCGGGTTTTGACGCTCGTTGTCAAAAAAATTGCCCGGGCGATGGAAACCGATGTTTGTTCTCTATACCTTTTGGAATCGGCCACCAAAAAAATTGTTCTGGCAGCGACCCATGGATTGAATCCGACTGCCGTGGGGAAAGTCCGAATGGATATAGGGGAGGGACTGGTGGGAAAAACAGTTGAATGGATGAAACCAATATCCATGGCGCGCGGGAAGAAAAGCCGTCTCTTCAAATATTTTCCGGAGACGGGAGAAGAAAAGTTTTCCTCATTTTTGTCCGTTCCGCTGATTGACAAGCGAACCCCTGTCGGAGTCCTGGTGGTTCAAAACAAAAAAGCGACCCGGTTTTCCAACCGTTCAGCCAATCTGCTGATGACGCTGGCAGGCCCCACCTTGAAGGTGATTGAAAAGGTAAAGTTGCTCGGTACCCTGAGTGATATCGATGCCAAAAAAAGGGAAGGAGAAAGGGGAGAGGGGAGTCCCATCAGCATTATTGCCAGCAGGCGGCATGGAATTATTCACAAGGGGATTGGAGCTTCTCCCGGTATTGCTATCGCCCGCGTTGTCAAAATGGCTAAAACAACAACCCCTTCGGCCCCTCTTGTTTTTGATGGTCCCGTGGATGCCAAAATTGAAAAAGGAAAAGTAGCCGATGCCTTTAAGGCGGTCGCCAGGGAAGTACGGGACACAGTCAAAAAAGCACAGAAAAAATTCGGGATGGAGGAACTGGCGATTTTCGATGCCTATCTGACGGTTCTGGAAAGCGATGCTTTTCTGACCGATATTTACCGGGAAATCGATCAGGGAAGGGAAGCGTTGAGGGCCATTGAAGGGGTGGTCCAGCGTTTTACCGGTGAGATCGACTTGAGCACCGATGATTACATCCGGGAAAGGGCCTACGACATCCGGGATATTGGCCGCAAATTGGCTGATTATCTCGTGTATGGAAAGTCAAACCGTTTCTTGCACAGGGAGCTTGAAGAAGCCTCGATTCTTTTGTCTGATTTCTGGAGCATTTCTGATTTTGTGGAAATGGATCTGGAAAAAACAAAGGGAATTCTTTCCGCGTCGGGAGGAGCTTCCTCTCATATTGCCATATTGGCCGAATCGCTGGGGCTCCCTGCCGTTCTGGGGCTCGCTTCCTATACGGCCAGCATTCAGGAAGGGGATCTGGTTATTCTGGATGGAAGTTCCGGCATTGTGATTGTCAATCCGGATGACCGGACGCTGGAAATTTATAATCATGAAAGCCGGGTTGATGGGGAGGCGATGGCTTCCTACAGAAAAGGGGCCAAAAAAAGGGCGGGCCCCAAAGGGGGGAGTAAAATCACTTTTGGCGCCAATTTGGGAATGCTGGCTCATGTCCGGATGGCCCTGGAAAATGGCGCCGAAGAGATCGGCCTTTACCGGACTGAATTTCCCTTTCTTATCCGAAAAACTCTCCCCACCGAGGAGGAACAATTTGTCCTTTACAGGAAAGTGCTGGAAACCATGGAGAAGCGGCCGGTTACCATCCGAGTTCTGGATATTGGGGGGGACAAATATCTTCCCTACCTGAATCTGCCGCGGGAGGCGAATCCCTTTCTGGGATGGAGATCAATCCGGATTTTCATGGAGAGGGAGGATCTCTTTCGGATCCAGTTAAGGGCCCTGTTGCGTGCCTCTGTTTATGGGCACCTGCGCATTCTTTTCCCCATGATTTCCTCTCTGGATGAAATCCGGTGGGTAAAAGAAGTTCTGCAGGATGTAAAAGCCGAATTCAAGAAAGCGGATGTGGCGGTGGCCTCCGATATCCCGATCGGCCTGATGATTGAAGTCCCTTCCTCGGTCGAAATTGCTTCTTCCCTGATTCGGGAGGTTGATTTTTTCTCGATTGGCACAAACGACTTGACCCAATACACATTGGCTGTCGACAGGAACAACACCAAGGTCGCCGGTCTTTTTAATTCCTTTCATCCCGCCCTGTTACGGATGATTCAACGAACGATTTTTGCCGCTCATGCTGAAAGAAAAATGATATCGGTGTGTGGAGAGATGGCTTCCCAACCGGCGGGCGTTGTTCTTTTGTTAGGAATGGGAATCGACAGCCTCAGCATGAGCGCTCCCCTGATTTCCAAGATTAAAAGTTTTGTCAGTCGGCTGGAGAAAAGCAAAATCACTTCGATCGCCAGACAGGCTCTCAAACTGGATTCTGCCAAAGCGATTCAGGGACTGGTGGATGATTTTATTCGCAATGAGGGATTGACCGAATACCTGCCGCATCCCACGCCAACGATTTAACAAAAAAGTGAGATCATGTGATGTGTGAGATAATAATTGACAGCATAGTCCCTCTTATTCCATAATATGTGTATCACATATTATGTGAGATCGCCTTCATGTCCAATATTACCATGGCAATTGATGAGAAATTGTTAAAAAAAGCCCGCATGGTAGCTTTAGAAAAGGGGACAACTGTTTCATCTATGGTGCGTCGTTTCCTTGAAACAGTGGTTTCCCGAAAGAATAAATCAAAGGAAAAATTGGTCAAGGACCTCAAAGAACTTTATACCCATTCACAGGTTAGTATAGGACCCAGGATCTGGAAACGGGAAGACCTTTATGAGCGCTAAGTATTTCATTGACACTAATATTCTCGTCTACGCCCATGACAAGTCCGACCGAAAAAAAAGAGAGACATCACAACAAATTATTTTTGACGGAATGAAGAAAGAAAATGTTATCGTCTCGACCCAGGTTTTTAGCGAGTTCTTTGTCACGGTGACACAAAAAATCAGGGAGCCGCTGAGTGTTGATTTGGCGAAAAAGGAGCTTCTTCTATTAAGTCATTTTCAAATGGTTGAAATTGATTTGTCCATGATTCTGGAGGCCATTGATTTGAAAACAGAACATCGGATCTCTTACTGGGATGGCCTTATCATCTGTGCGGCCAAATACGGAGAATGCTCACACATCCTTTCTGAAGACATGCAGCATGGCCAGTCCTTTGGCAACCTTACAGTCATCAATCCCTATATAAATTAATCAAATTCAACAAAAATCCGCATTCACAATTTATTTTTTCAATCTGAATTTGATGTCAATAATTCCCTCTGCTAGATTTAATTCTTTTAGCCGATCCAGAAGATTTGTTTTGGCAATCTGTAGTTCGCTCATCCAGACAGGATGAGCGACTGCCACATAAAGCGTCTCTCCTTTTACATAATGAGGTTCGGTTTTGGCGGCAATCACCTCGCCGACAATCTCCTTCCAGCGGGACCAAATGGGGTAAACTTTAAAAATTTCCTGGCAGTTGATCTCATTCAAAGTGTTGTTCAAAATTTCCTGAATTGACGTGAGAGAGTGGGTTGGCATGCAGGGGTTATTACCGCAAACTTCTTGAGATCTCAAACAATTTTAAGAAATCATGGATTTGGACTTGAAAAAAAATCCAAAAAGTAAAGAATAGAAGACTTCCATGGGGAGGGGATCCAATCGATGAATAAAAAAGAGATCAAAAGATTCAAGGAACTTCTGGAACTGCGCAAGCAGGAAATCATGTCGCAGGCGGTATCAACCAAGGAAAAAGGGATTGCTTTTGATCCTGACGATCTTCCGGATGAAGTTGATTTGGCCTCATCGGAGGCTGACCAGTCGATGAATTTGAGGCTTCGTGATCGGGAGAGGGTTTTGCTCAAGAAAGTCGACAAGGCGCTGGAGAAAATCGAGAAAGGGGAGTTTGGCATTTGCGAATCGTGCGGGGAGGAAATAGAGATCAAACGGTTGGAGGCCCGGCCGGTTGCCGACCTGTGCATTCGTTGCAAGGAGGAGCAGGAACGACAAGAAAGATCTTATGCCGAATCCTAGCCAAGTCCGTCTTAAAGAACTCCTTCTTCAATTATCCTATGAACAACGCGAAGTCACTCTTTCTTCCGGTCAAAAAAGTAATTTTTACTTCGATGGGCGGCAGACCACGTTGAATCCTGAAGGGGCGAGTCTCATCGGAGAGCTTCTTTTCGAAAAGATCCGGCAAAATTTTCCTGACGTTCAGGGGGTGGGGGGGCCCACTTTGGGAGCCGATCCGCTAGTGACAGCGGTCAGCGTCATCAGTTTTCAAAAAAAGCGTCCTCTCCCCGGATTTATCATCCGAAAGGAACCGAAAAAACATGGAACGGCTCTCTGGATTGAAGGGTTTAAAAATTTCAAACCAGGAATGAAAGTGGTGATTTTGGAAGATGTGGTAACAACGGGAAAAAGTTCTCTCATAGCCTGCGAGCGAGCCACTGAAGCAGGTCTTGCTGTCAGAGCTGTTCTGACTTTAGTCGATCGGGAAGAGGGGGGGAGGGGAGCCATTGAAAATGCCGGCTTGCAATTTGATTCGCTTTTTACCAAAACCGAACTTGTAGGGTAAAATTAACGTTATGAAAATCAGGTGGCTTCTTTTTCTTTGTTGTTTGTTGGTTGTTTCCTGGCCAGGCCAGGCTTCTGACCGGTCTTACAAAAAAAATCTGAAAAAATGGAGCCGGAACGGGACGGTTTACAGCCTCAAGGACTTTCGGGCCCACATATTGTGGGACGTTACTTTTTTGAGCAATAGCATGTTGAAATCGCAGGCTGATTTGTATGCCAGGAAGTATGAACTATCTCCAGTTGAAAGGGAGGATTTTCTCAATTCACTCTATCAAAAAAGAGGGGACGAGGCGCTCTTTTTTATTTCGTTTTATTCCTACGATCCCCACTTTAACGATATCATGAACCAAAGAGCCGACTGGGATCTCCGTTTGGAAATCGGCGGCGAGATGATCCGCCCCGTACGAATTGAAAAAATCAAGCGGCCGACCCCCTTGAATCAGCTCTTCTACCCCTACCTCACCCCTTGGTCGCGGGGCTATTTTGTCTGGTTTCCTGTCACCACCGATCATTTGGAAAATGGCTTTCTTATCTCACTTCATAATCCCAAGGCCTTCTCAAAATTGGAGTGGCGGTAAGATGACTGTCAACTTCATGACGATTTTATCATTTTGGGAGTATTTTTTTTCAACTTTTAGATTCTTCTATCAAAAAAAATTAATGATTATAATGTTTTAAAATTATTTAGATTCTTGGTACGATTCTTGCTTACTTACTAATGATCATAATGCCTCTTGATGAAGAGGCAATGAGAATATCAATAGAAAGGATGCCATGAAAAAAATAAAATATGTGCTGTTTCTTTTGCTCGGTCTGGCCCTTTTGCCAAAGGGGGTCTGGGGGGCAACGATCACGGTCAGCGCTAGTTCTGACACCCTGACTACGGGAGATGGTTGTACCTTGCGTGAGGCGATTGAAAATGCAAACGCCGATACCACCACGTATATGGACTGTACGCCTAGCGATAGTTATGGGGATGATACCATTGTTTTTGACTCATCCATTTCCACAATTTGTTTGAGCGACACTACCAATGGGGATCTGGACATTTCCGCTAACCTGACCATAACGGGCGATGTGACCAGCGGCACAACCATTGATGGTGGAGACACGACAGCCGGGGGGACGACGACCTGCTCCTCAAGTTTGGGGGAGCGGATTTTTGATGTGTCCTCCAGTGTGACAGCGACCTTCAAAAATTTGACCATCAAAAACGGAAAATCTTCGAGCGGTCCTGGAGGAGGAATCGCCGCCGGAACCTCTTCAACGATTACGGTGACTAACAGCACCATTTCAGGAAATACTGTCAATTCTAGCAGTTCAAATTCCGCCGGAGGAGGAATTTACGGCGCAGCTTCTTCTACGATCAATCTGACCCAAAGCACCATTTCGGGAAATGCGGTGACGAGCGGCAGTGGATACTATGCTTATGGGGGAGGCATTTTTGGTGCTGGCAGTTCTGACATCCTCCTAACCAACAGCACAGTGTCAGGGAATACGGTGAGTAGCAGTGATATCACTGCTTTTGGGGGGGGGATTTTTGCCTGGTCTACGGTTACAGTGACTTTGAACAACAGCACCCTTTCAGGGAATAGGGCAACCAGCAGTACCGGTAACGCCTATGGAGGGGGAATTTATGGGCGTTTGTCAACAACGACCATTAACTTGAAAAACACCATTCTTTCAGGAAATAATGCAGATGGGGCGACAGAATATGGAGCCGAATGTTATTCTCCCGGAGCCGTTAATTCTTACGGCTACAACTTTATAGCCACCGCTTCCACTTCTTCCAACTGTACTCTGACTGAAGTGGAAAATTCCGGAACCGACATCACGAGTCAATCAGCCGATAATTTAGGCCTGGATGACTTGGCTGACAATGGAGGGAATACACAGACCATGGCTCTGTCAGCGGGAAGTCCTGTCATTGATGCCGGAAGCTGTACGGACAAGGATGGCAGCACGGTTGCGTCAGATCAAAGAGGTTATACCCGAACCTCCCCCTGCGACATCGGCGCCTATGAAGTGGTTTGTGGCGATGGCTCCATAACCGGAAACGAATCATGCGACGATGGTAATGCGACCGATGCCGATGGCTGCAGTGCCTCCTGTGAAACGGAGACGCTTTGGTATAAAGACAGCGATGGGGACGGCTATGGGGATTCAAGCTTAAGCCGGTATGCTGTTAGCCAACCCTCGGAAGAGGACGGGTCTGTTGGTGTGACTCATTCGGAAGATTGCAATGATTCGGATGCCTCTATTTATCCTGGCGCCACGGAAACCTGTGGCGATGGGATCGACAGCGATTGCGATAGTGATCCCGACACCTTTGAACTCTATACCGATTCGGATGGGGACGGCTATGGCAGTTCCACGGGGGCCACTTCATTCAATTGCGACGAATCAACGACTCAGACAGGTTATGCGTCGACAGACGACGATTGCAACGATGCCTCTTCTTCCGTGAATCCCGGAACCACGGAAGCCTGCAACAGCATGGATGATAACTGCGATGGCGCCACGGATGAAGGGTGTTCCGAATCAAACCCTGCCTGCGGTGATGGAACGGTTGATTCCAGCGAGGAATGCGATGATGGCAACACAACCGATGGTGACGGTTGCTCGGCTGATTGTATTGAGGAGAAGAGTGATGAAACTTCAGTATCCCGTGAATCGAACCCTTCAGGGGGAGGTGGAGGATGCTCGTTACAGAATGTTTATTTGAGGGATTGATACTGATTTTTTGAAACTTGAAATGATTTCTGTTTTAGAATTGTGAGAATTCGGAATCATCCCTGGTCCCTTCTTCCCTAGCTTTTTTTCGGAGACGCTTGTCCAATGGAGGGGAACGTGTCGGATTGTATACTGAATTTCTTGCCTGCTCATAACGCCTCTATTGTAGGCAAAATATGAATCGTAGTCAAGAAACAAGCAAGGTCTCTTTTTTTTCACTCTCCACTGTTTCTGGATAATCAAGATTGTAATGCAACCCCCGTGACTCCTGTCTTTTCAGCGCCGATTCAATCACCAGCTCGGCCACCTGCGCGATGTTTCTTAATTCCAACAGATCGGAGCTGATTTTGAAATTCCAGTAATAGTCTTTGATTTCCTCTTTCAATAATTTAATTCGGGTCTGCGCCCTCTTTAATCGCTTGTTCGATCGGACAATACCGACATAATTCCACATAAACCGCCTGATTTCGTCCCAGTTTTGCGTGATCACGACCGCTTCGTCGGTTGAGACGGCGCTTCCTGGATCCCAATCGGGGATGGCAAGATCCATCTGTTTCATTCTGGGGAGTTTGTTTTTTAACTCCTTCGCGGCATAGTCCCCCATCGCCACCGCTTCCAGCAGGGAATTGGAAGCGAGCCTGTTGGCTCCATGAAGACCAGTTGAGGCCGCTTCTCCAATCGCATAGAGCCCTTCGAGTGAGGTTCGTCCTTCCAGACTTGTCTCAATCCCTCCGCAAAAATAATGGGCTGCCGGCACCACCGGAATCGGCCCGCTGGTCAGGTCAAAGCCGTAAAGTTTACAGGTGGCGTCAATATTCGGAAATCTTTGTCTGACAAACGCAGGGTCTTTATGACTGATATCGAGCAGGACATATCGATCTCCACGCCGCTTCATTTCAAAATCAATGGCACGGGCCACAATGTCGCGGGGAGCCAGTTCTTTAAGGGGGTGCACTTTTTCCATGAAGGGGGTGTTGTCGGTCCGTTTCAAGATCCCCCCTTCTCCCCGAACGGCTTCGGAGATGAGAAAAGTTTTTCCCTCCGGAATTGGTCGGTTGGCGGCCAGCGCCCATCCCCCCGGATTGTAAAGACAGGTGGGATGAAACTGCACAAATTCCATATTCATCATTCGGGCCCCTGCCCGGAAGGCCATCGCCATTCCATCTCCTGTCGCTACATCGGGATTACTGGTGTAGAGATAAACTTTTCCGGCTCCTCCGGTTGCGATGACTGTTGCTTTGGCCTCGAAAGTATGAATTTCATCCCGGTTTTTGTCGTAGACGTAGGCCCCCAGACATTTCTTTTCCTCTCCCGGTCTGATTTTATCGGCCAAAATTAAATCAATGGCAGAATGAAATTCAAAAAGATGGATCTTCTGAAGACTTTTCACCTTATCCAGCAAGACTCGCTCCAATTCGTTGCCTGTCATGTCTCCTGCATGAACCACACGGCGCTGAGAATGCCCCCCCTCACGTCCCAAGTCATATTGATTGTTGGATTGACGACTGAACTGGACTCCCCAGCTTACCAGCTCTTCGATGAGACGGGGAGCATCGCGCACAATTTTTTCGACGACTTGAGGACGGCAAAGACCGGCCCCTGCGGTGAGTGTGTCCTGAACATGGGAATTAAAATTGTCGACAGAGGAGAGGACGGCGGCGATTCCCCCCTGGGCATACCACGTATTTGTTTCAACAGCTTCCCGTTTTGTGATGATCGTGACCTCAAATTGATCGGCCAATTTGACCGCAAGACTTAAGCCAGCGATGCCGGAGCCGATAATAAGAATGTCTGTTTTGATTTTCACGATTCACTAGACAATAACCATCCCTTCATTTATCGTCAACCGCTACTGATGAACACCCTGAACCGGCAAGTTCTTTTAGGATTACCTAATCTGTTGACCTTTGCTCGCATTGCCGTCATCCCCCTCATTGCCATTTTAATGATGCTGATTGGTCCGGAAAATTCATTGCAGACCAATCGTTTTTTGAGTTTTACAGCGGCTGGAATTTTTATTTGTGCGGCTGTTTCTGATCTGGTGGATGGTTATCTGGCCCGTCGTTACGGCCTGGTCAATCTTTTTGGAAAATTTGTCGATCCGATGGCTGACAAGTTAATCCATATGACCGTGATGATTTTGATGATTCCCCTGGGACGCCTTCCTGCCTGGTTTGTGGCGCTTCTTCTCTTTCGTGAAATTTTCATTACCGGCTTAAGGGGGGTAGCGGCAGGGGAAGGGATGATCATCGGAGCGGGGGAGTGGGGAAAAAAGAAAACAGCTTGGACTAATGTGGGGCTCTCCGCCCTGCTTCTTTATTATCCGATTTATGGAGTCAGCTCATACACGGTGGGGTGGGTCGCCATGGTCATAGCTACTTTCTACAACATCACTTCGGGAGTCCAGTATACGATGATGTTTTTCAAACAAGTGGGAAAACAACGGTCATGATACCACTTAAAGTCAGGAGAATTCGCCATAGTCCTCAATATCTTCCTCTTCCCCGATACCAGAGTACTCATGCGGCTGGTTTGGATTTGATGGCTGATTTGGATCGTCCGGTTATTCTTGAGCCGGGGAGACGGGCTTTGATTCCGACAGGAATCGCCATTGAACTTCCGATGGGTTACGAAGCGCAGGTAAGGCCGCGTAGTGGGCTGGCGATTCAAAAGGGAATTGCCTTGGTGAATGCGCCGGGGACGATCGATGCCGACTACCGGGGTGAGATTAAAGTTATTCTCATTAATTTGGGGCAGGAGCCGGTGGAATTGAAAAGGGGAGACCGGATTGCCCAGATGGTGGTGTCTCCTGTAGCTCATGTGACGATTGAAGAAGTTTCCGAGCTGGGAGTCACCCAACGATCAATCAACGGGTTTGGGAGTACGGGATGAAAATTTTAGTCATCGGTTCAGGCGGTCGGGAACATGCGCTGGTTTGGAAGTTGTCCCAAAGCCCCCGTGTCAAAAAAATTTTTTGCATTCCCGGCAATAGCGGGATGGATCAGCTTGCTGAATGTGTCATCATAGCCCCTCAAAATGTCCGGGAGATTGTTGAGTTTGCGAAAAAAAAGAATATCGATCTGACCGTTGTGGGGCCTGAAGCCCCTTTGACCTTGGGGATTGTCGATGAATTTGAAAAAGAAGGGCTTAAAATATTTGGTCCCCGGAAAAATGCAGCAGTCATTGAAGCCTCCAAATGTTTTGCGAAGGAATTCTGCGCCCGTCATGGAATCCCCACAGCCCCTTTTGTCTTTTTTAACAATACGACGGAAGCCAAAAAATATCTCAAAAAAGAAGCCCGCTATCCTTTGGTGATCAAGGCGGATGGTTTGGCCGCCGGCAAGGGGGTTATCATAGTACAGAATCTTCATGAAGCTTTGAAGGCTGTGGATGAAATGCTGGTTTACGAAAAGTTTGGCGAAGCAGGGAGGAAGATTGTTTTTGAGGATTTTATGGAGGGGGAGGAGGCGACTTTTATGGTCGCCACCGATGGAGAACATTTTGTTCCGTTGGCCACTTCCCAGGACCACAAAAGAATCTTTGACAACGATGAGGGGCCGAATACCGGCGGCATGGGGGCCTACAGTCCTGCCCCTGTCGTGACGCCTGAAGTTCATGAAAGAGTCATTGAACGGATCATCAAACCCTTTCTCAAAGGGATGCGGGGGGAAGATCGCCCCTACAGGGGAATTTTATATGTGGGTTTGATGATCAATCATGGAGATCCACGGGTAGTGGAATTCAACTGTCGGTTTGGAGATCCGGAAGCTGAAACCATTTTGATGCGAATGAAAACCGACGTCATCGATTTAATCGATGCTGTTTTGGACGAAAATCTTGAAAAATTTAAAGTAGAATTTTTATCGCAATCTTCCATTTGTGTGGTGATGACAGCTCAAGGGTATCCTGGCTCTTATGAGACGGGCAAACTTATTTCCGGGCTTGAACTCATTGAGTCGATGAAAGATGTCATCGTTTTTCATGCCGGAACGCGTTCTGAGGGGGAGAATTTTGTGACCAACGGAGGGCGTGTCTTGGCGGTAACTGCCATGGGCAAGACCTTGAAGAATGCGATTGACAAGACCTACAAAGCGGTTGAAAAGATTTCGTGGGAAGGGGTGCATTATAGAACAGATATTGGAAAGAAGGGATTGATATGAAACCAACCGTGGGCATTGTCATGGGGAGTGAAAGCGATCTCCCTTCAATGGAGGAAGCCCAAAAAATCCTTAAAGAATTTGGGGTCGGGTCTGAAACCAGAATCTTGTCAGCCCACCGAACTCCTGATTTAGCCGCCGACTATGCGAAAACAGCCATCGATCGGGGAATAAAAATTATTATTGCCGGAGCGGGCATGGCCAATCATCTGGCCGGCGCTATGGCGGCGCATACCGTTATTCCGGTTATCGGCGTTCCGTTGGATGGGTCCTCGTTGGGGGGGGTTGATGCGTTGCTTTCTACTGTTCAAATGCCGCCGGGTGTTCCGGTTGCCTGTGTAGCGGTGGGGAAGGGGGGGGCCAAAAATGCGGCCTATCTCGCTCTTGAAATTCTGGCTTTGAACGATGAGGCGCTGATGAAGAAACTTATAAAATTCAGAAAAGAATGCGAAGAAAAAGTGGTCCAGAAAAACAAAACGCTTGGGTAACAGAGCAAGAGGCGGTCAAAATACTTAAAAACGGTGGGGTGATTGCCTATCCCACGGAGACTTTTTATGGATTGGGGGCTGATCCCAGAAATCCGGAGGCGATCAAAAAAATTTTTTTCGTCAAAAAAAGGGAGCATGGAAAACCGGTTGCACTTATTTTGAGTGATTCTCTTCAAATTAAAAAATGGATCAAAGGGGTTGGAAAAAGGGAACAACGGATCATAAAAACTTTCTGGCCCGGTCCTCTGACATTGGTTTTGAAGTCTCGCAAAAATGTTTCCTCTTTTCTGACAGGAGGAACCGGCAAGTTGGGTATTCGAGTTTCATCACACGTGGTGGCCTGCAGATTGGCCAAAAAATTGGGAGGGGCCATTACAGCTACGAGTGCCAATCGGTCGGGAAAGCCTGCATGCAGAACTGGACGTGAAGTAGAAAGACAAATAGGAAAAAAGATCGACGGTATTGTGTTTTCAGACCAGTTAAAGAAATCAAAAGGATCAACAATAATAGATCTTTCTACTGATAAAATTAAAGTAATCCGTGAAGGAGATATTCCGTTGGGAGATTTATCATGAGTGGGTCCAAAATTCTCCCCTTTAAGGGGGTGTTGTATAATCAGGAAAGGGTCAAATTTTCGGATGTGGTGACCCCCCCTTACGATGTGATTTCACCCGAAATGCAGGAAGAATTTTATCAACGAAGCCCCTACAATTTTGTACGAGTTGATTTGGCCCGGGAGGAGGGGGATGCCCGTTATGAGACCGCTCAAAGAACCTACCAGCAGTGGCTCCGCAATCATATTCTTAAACGGGACGAAAAGCCGGCTCTTTATTTTCATCACCAGATTTTTAAATTGCCGGATGGGAGTGAAGTCACCCGAAAAGGTTTTTTTGCGGTTCGAAAAATTGAGGATTTTTCAGAGGGGGGAATCAAGCCGCACGAAAAAACGCTCGAAGGGCCCAAGGTGGATCGTCTCAAATTGACCCGAGCGGTTCAAGCCAATCTCTCCCCTGTTTTTTCTCTCTATTCCGATTCTGAGAAAAAGGTGGATCATTTGGTCAGGCGCTTGAAGGATGCCCCCCCTTTTCTTGATTTTAAAACCGTCGAGGGGGAACGCCATCAACTCTGGAAGGAGACTGATCCTCTGGTTTGCAAGCTGGTGGCTGAATCTTTGGAAGGAGGCCCCCTCTTTATTGCCGATGGCCATCACCGGTATGAAACGGCCTTGAACTACCGGAACGAATGCCGACAAAAAACATCCTCTGGCATGGAGGTAAAACCCTTTGATTATGTTCTGATGTATTTTTCCAACATGGATGACAAAGGACTGATCATTCTTCCAATCCATCGGGCTTTGCACCATCTCTCCGATTTTCAGTTGGATGAATTTATTCTGATGCTTCAAAAACATTTTCGAATTACTCCTGTTTCGGCGCACGATCCGGTTTCTCTTGCCAGACTCATGACTGATGAAGGGGGGGATTCGCACGCTTTTTTGATGATCACCCAAAATCCTCAAAAATCGTATCTTTTGTCGATTCGGAGGAGGGAGTGGTTGAACTCTCCGGTTTCGGCGGCGGTTCCCAAAGCTTTGGTGGGGCTGGATGTGACCGTTTTGCATCGCCTCATCTTTGAGGAAATTTTAAGAATATCACCCAAGGCTTTAGCCGACCAAACCAATTTGATTTACTGGAAAGATACCGGAAGAGCGATTAAAGAAACCTGTCAGGGATCGTGCCAACTGACTTTCCTTTTAAACCCCACCCGTATTCAAGATATGAGAACCGTGGCGCTGGCGGGAGAAAAAATGCCGCAAAAATCAACCTACTTTTATCCCAAAATTCTCTCGGGGCTGGTGGTTTATCCATTAAATTGAACCTTAAGTTTGCATTATTTCATTAAGTCCGTTTACCCAAAAACAACAGTTAACCCCCGCATGTTTTATTTCCTGTTTGCAACGCGAAAGGTAGTAAAGCCGGTTTGTTTTGAAGGCCTCACCCAGTCTGGCAAGTTTGTTGACCTCAATCTCATCTATTTTTTGAGACGACTTGATGTCAACAAGAACAGGGGGAGTTTTGGGTTTGGAAAGCACCAGATCGATTTCCCCCCCTTGATGAGTTTGAAAGTAGGAAAGTTTGGTATTCTTTTGATAATATTCGTTGAGACGGAAAAATTCCAGAATCACCCAACTTTCAAAGGCATCGCCATAGGCCGAAGTGCTTGGGGATAACGGAGCATCAAGACTTCTTTCAAGAGCCCTCTTTACTCCCGGGTCAAAAATGTAAAATTTGGGATGAAGGCGCTGGCTTTTTCTGACCGATTTGTGGAAGGCCGGCAGATAAAAACCAAGCCAGGTGTCTTCGAGGATTTGGTAATAGGATTGGACGGTCTTGATGTCACACCCCACATCTTTGGCGATTTTATTGTAGTTGATAATAGAGCCGCTCATAGCCGCCGCTACTTCCAAAAAATCGCGAAAGGGATCCAGCTTCCGGACTGTTTGTTCCATCTGGATTTCTTCCCGCAGATAGGTGAGGGCATAGGCATTCAAGTAAGCCGTTTTTTCCTCAATGGAATCGAGTCCCGGCACTTTAGGGAGGCTTCCCCACGACAAACAAGAATCGAGATCAAACGATTCCCCCATTTCCAGAGTGGTGAGCGGATGCAGATGGTAGACATAGGCCCTGCCAGCTAAAAGATTCCCCTGTCCTCGTTTGAGTTTACGAGCGCTGGAACCTGTCAGGATAAACTTGATCTGGTGAGATTCGATCAGCGAATGGACAAGGTTTAAAAGTTTAGGCAAACGTTGAACTTCGTCTAAAATCACCCAATCTGGTTTTGGGTTTGTGGAGAGAATTTGTTTTTCGAGCAACTGCGGGGTTTTTCTATAGAGGTCTTCAACCTCCGGTTTAAGCAAATCGATCAAAAATATGTTTTGGGTGAATTGCTGTTTAATCCAGGTGGACTTACCGGTTCCCCGGGCCCCAAATATAAAAAAACTGTTTGATTTTAATGGTTTAAGTAATCTATGGAACATACTCCAATATTCTAACCATATTTTGGATTATTGTTTAGACCAATTTACCGGGAGTGTTGTTTCTCCTTGACGCGCCGCGTATGTAATGCCTCAGTTTCACCTTGCCAAGAGAATTAACCCCCGAAGGGGGTTCAAGGAATGTAGCCGTGGGTGTCAACCCACGGAACAGGCACAAGCCG
>SBBF01000020.1 GCA_005240075.1 Nitrospira sp. | reverse complement strand
CTCTTGGATCCCCCCTTGCATGAGTTTTTACCTCATACCAACGAAGAAATTGCTGATCTGTCTCAAAAAACAGGAATCTCGGCGGAAGCTCTGAAGGCCAAAAACGAGTATTTGAAGGAATTCAATCCGATGCTGGGGCACCGGGGGTGCCGCCTGGGAGTTACCTTTCCGGAGATCTACCGGATGCAGGTGCGGGCGATTATGGAAGCGGCGTGCGAGCTTGTTAAGGAAGAAAAATTCAAGATTGTTCCGGAAATCATGATTCCGCTGGTGGGGCACGTCAAAGAACTGGCCCTGTTACGGGGCGAAACGGAGGAGATTTGCGAGGAAGTGATGAAGGAGAAGGGGGTGAAAATCGATTATTTGATCGGTACCATGATTGAACTCCCCCGGGCCGCCGTGACCTCCGATCAAATTGCCCGGTTGGCTGATTTTTACAGTTTTGGAACAAACGATTTAACGCAGACCACTTTTGGCTTCTCGCGGGATGACGCCCAGAAATATCTCCCCTACTACATTGAAAAGAAAATTATAGAGCATGATCCTTTTGTTGTGTTGGACCGGGAAGGGGTGGGAGCCTTGATCGAGCTCGCACGCGACAAGGGGAAGAAAGTAAATCCCAAACTGAAGATGGGAATTTGCGGCGAGCATGGAGGGGATCCCTCTTCCATTGAATTTGTGCATCGGGCAGAACTTGATTATGTGAGTTGCTCCCCGTACCGTGTCCCGATTGCCCGCTTGAGCGCCGCTCAATCGGCGTTAAAAAACAAATGAGATACCTTTTGACTACTTTCATTCTATTGACCGCATGCGCTTCGGACACCGATATTTTTCCGATCACTCCCGTGTCCACGGATCTTTCGAGTCTTGAGATGCCTAATCCCCTTACCCTTGCCGTTGATGAAGGAAATAGCCAGATTTTGGTTGCCAATTCCAATGTTGATTTCTTTTTTGATCAGGGAACTCTGATGACGATTGAAATCGACGCCACCGATACCCAAGCACCCACTCTGACAGCAACCAGTGTGGTAGCCACCCCCAACTTTGCCGGCGAAATGGTTTTGGATGGAGCTAATTTGTATGTCCCTTTTCGGGAACCGACCCGATCGTCTGCCGATACGGATCAAATTCAGCGTTATACCATTGGCGATGGATCGATCAGTTTGAGCACCGAGGGGAGTGTCGGCCCCAATCCCTTTGGCATCAGCTTAAGCGGCGGTTCTCTGTTTGTTGTTTGCGACAAAGAACTGGATATTTTGAATACCGACTTGGCTGTCACTGCCACCATTGATCTGACCACAGCGGATTCTGCCGATACCATTGAAGACAGCTCCAGCGAACGTGTGGAGGATATTGCGATTGATGCGGCCAACAACCGGACTTATCTCTCCAATCGAAACGACAAAATTTTTGTTGTCAATCTCACCTCCCAGCAATTGACCCATGTGATTGACGGTCCTTTGAATAGCCGTGGGATGGCGACGGATGGAACCTTGATTTATGTTTTGGACGGCGACCCCGGCGCCCTGTGGGTTTTTGATCCTTCGCTTCTGACAGAAGCGGAGAGTCCTCCAGAGGAGATAGACGATTCTGAGCTTTTGGTTGATCTGATTGCTTTGGGAGACGAACCGAACGGGATCGCGCTGGATGTGGCCAACAACCGCGCCTATATTACCAATTCCGGCGATCCGAGCGTTTCCGTTGTCGATTTGACTTTGTTGACGGAGATTGACCGCATTTCTCTCCATGAAGATGATACCGGATTGGATGAGGTTGATTCTCCTTTTGGAATTGCGGTGGGAACTTTTAATGGCGTGCCGTTTGTTTTTACTGCCAATTTTGAATCGAATAACATCACGGTGATCAATGGAGATACGTTGGAGGTTGTAGGGGTATTCCCATGAAATTTTTGATTACATTTTTTATTTCTGTTGTTTTTTATCTCACCGCCTGCGGCTCGGGTGGGACCGATTCTGTTTTTGAACAGCCGCAGTTGGTGGCGGTCGATTCCACCAACGACCGCCTTTTTGTTCTGGAAGACGAGGGGATTTTGTTTGCCTTGACCGCTTCCACCCAGGAATCGATCGGCGATCAGCCGTTGGTCAACGACGAAACTCAAACAGAAATTTTTGATCTTCTTCCCCCCACGCCGACAGGCATGACCGCGATGGCGAGCGGTTCCAGCTCAAGACTCTTTATCACCGGCCTTATGGCAAACGTCGACGGTGATTCTGTCCTCAATCAAATTTTGGTTTTAGATTTTGATGGAACGACATTTACGGAAGCGGACTTTTCGCCAATTACAGTGGGGGATGGGGATGATGCGACCGATAATACCGGTGATATTCTCGGAGGGATGGAGGTGGACGAGGACAACAGTCAGATTTACGTGACCAACACTTCTCGCGCACAGCTTTTGGTTTTCAACACAAGTGACGGCTCACAGGTGGGGACGGCGATTGCCATCATGGGGGTTCCCAACCGGATGAGTCTTGATGGAAACCGTTTGTATGTGGCGAATTCCGATGACGACGAAGCGAATCAATTAATTACTGTGGTCAACACCGATGATTTATCGACCACTCAAATTGATTTGGATGCCCCACTGGACGATATTTCTGTTGTATCGACCGATTCCGGCACTCTTCTTTTGGCCAAACAATCCAATGCGCAGCGGGTTTTTGTCCAAGAAGTCGATGCCACCACCTTGGCCGCCGCCACCGATATAGCCGCCGGTGATGATTCGGTTTCAGAAGGGGAAATCAATTCCACTCTTGGAATTACAGGTTCTGTGGGGGGAATTATCGGCTCAAAAGATTCGTCCGGAAATTTGTATGGCTATGTCCCCCAATCGGACGGCAATGTGGTGATTCTGAATATTTCATCAGATCTCTCATCGTTTACAGCCACCGAAAATGAAACCGTCATCCGCATTTTCGAATCGATCGATCTGCTGGTTGATTCCAGCGGCAACGGGCAGTTTGTCTTCATGACCGCCTCCGGCACTGGTGACCTCCTTTTTGTCCAGGTTGGCTCCGATGATCTCGATATTATTTTTTAATTTACTTTGATTTATTTGATTTAAAAGTAATGCAAAATAAAATTGCTTATCAGGAAAACCGGAGATTTCTTTTACCGATCTCACGTCATTTGTTGTGATGAAGGAAATGGGAATCAAAAAAGTGCTTACCAACGACCATCATTCACGCTGACTTCGCATTGCGGCCTGCACACTCTCTCCCCTGGGCTTCATGTGGCAAGTCACCTCGCCTTGTACATGCCGGGTTCGATACAACGTTCTTCCTTCTGGTTAATTGCGTTGGTTCGCTACGAGCGGACTGGCCTCGCCAAGCTTTACTTGGCGCGCATCATATCATAAAACCAGGGAATGGAGAGGGGGGTGAAGGCCAATGACCCATGAACCTCCACAAAGGGGCAAGCTATGGCTATCGTAACAGCCAACATGATGATCAACTTTTTAAATTGTGTCGGCAGGACTTCCAAAAATCCCCTGTTGATAGATCTCTGGGTTATTTGTTATAAAGGGTTTCACTCTCACTCTCATGAAACCAGTACGAATTTCTCCTATTGCGTTTCTGTTTTTTTGTCTTGTTTCCTTTTCGGCTTATGCCGAAACCTATGAAGAGCCGGTAGTCTTGCATTACCAGCTGAAGGGAGTGATTCATGGGGGGAGCTTTGAGATAGTAAACCAGATTTTTGAAAGGGCCAAAAAACAGTCGTTTTTGGAAGCTATTCTTATTGAACTGGATACCCCCGGCGGACTGCTCGATTCGACAGAAGAAATCGTCAAACTTTTTTTGAACAGCGAAATCCCGGTGATTGTTTACGTGGCCCCGCGAGGGGCAAGGGCCGGTTCCGCCGGAACGTTCATCACCATGGCCGCTCACATTGCCGCTATGGCCCCCGGAACCTACATTGGCGCCGCTCATCCGGTTTCGTTGTTTGGAGGGGGAGACAAGGAAAATTCCGATGCGCAGGAAATGAAAAAGAAAATTGAGAGTGCTACCTCCAGTTTTATTACAGCCATTGCCGAGCAGAGGGGGCGCAACAAAGAGTGGGCGGTCAAGGCGGTACTGGAAAGTGAATCGCTGGTCGCGGAATCAGCCCTCGAAAAAAAGGTGATTGATCTGGTTGCCAATGACACATCCGAATTGTTGAAAACGATTCATGGTCGCATTGTTAAACTTCCCAAAGGGGAAAAAAAGATTTCTACGGAACGGGTTCAGATTGTTCATCATACTCTCAACTGGGGTTTAAAGTTTCTTAATTTTTTGGCTTCCCCCACGGTCATCTATCTTTTGATTTTAGGGGTGATAGCCGGATTGTATGTTGAAATCTCCCACCCGGGCATGGTTCTTCCCGGTGTAGCGGCCGGCATCTGTCTTTTGCTGGTTTTGTTTGCCAATCGTGTTCTCCCCATCAATCTGATGGGGATTCTCCTCATCCTGACAGCTCTCGGACTGCTGGTGGCTGAAATTTTTGTCACCAGTTTCGGTCTTTTGACCGCGGCGGCGATTGCCTGTTTCTTTTTTGGTTCCCTTTTTCTTTTTGACCCGGTAAAAACGGAGGTCGCTGTGCCCCTTTCCTTTATAATCGCTTCGAGTCTGGCTTTGGCTGGAATTGCAATCATGATCGGTATTGCAATTGCCAGGACCTTTGGCAGGGGGCAAAAAGCAGGGAAGGAAGGGATGGTGGGATGGGTTGGCGTGATTGAAGATGACTGTGGTCCCGGATTATCAGGAAAGATTTTGTTGGGGGATGAATATTGGAGTGCCGAATCGGCTTATCCTCTCAAGAAAGGGGACAAAGCTGTTGTGAGTGAAGTGAAAGGATTGAAGGTTGTGGTGAAATCTTTAACATAAGGAGGTTATATGGTGAGTGCTCTTATTCTTTTTGCTTGTCCCTTTATGATCTGGTTTTTATCGGGGATCCGGATCATCATGGAATATCAACGGGGGGTGATATTTCGTTTTGGACGCTTGATGGCCTCAAAACCGGCGGGCTTAAGGTGGATTATCCCATTGATTGATCGGATGAAAAAAATAGATCTCCGTACGATCACCATGGATGTTCCTTCGCAGGATGTGATTACGCGTGATAATGTTTCTCTCAAAGTCAATGCCGTTGTCTATTTTCGGGTGATTGAACCGGAAAAGGCGGTTACCCAGGTGGAACATTACCTCTTTGCCACTTCCCAATTGGCCCAAACAACCCTCCGATCGGTTCTGGGGCAACATGAGCTGGACGATCTCCTCTCCGAACGAGATAAAATCAACAAACAATTGCAGGGGATTCTCGATCTGCACACCGATGCCTGGGGGGTTAAAGTTTCATCAGTTGAGGTAAAAAATGTCGATCTTTCTGAAGAGATGAAACGGGCCATGGCCAAGCAGGCGGAGGCCGAGCGGGAAAAACGGGCCAAAGTGATCCATGCGGAAGGCGAATTCCAGGCGGCCCAAAAACTGGCCGATGCCAGCACCATTATCAGCAAGGAACCGGCGGCTCTTCATCTTCGGTATCTCCAGGCGCTGGTTGAAGTGGCGGCCGAAAATAATTCGACGACGATTTTTCCCATCCCGATCGATTTGATGGAAGCCTTCAGAAAGAAAATGGCTTGAAGCATGTCAAAGCGATTTTTGTTTCTGGTTTTTTTCTCCTTTCCTGCTTTGGCTTCTCCCCCTCTTTCTCACGACGGTTTTTTGCGTCTCTACCACAGCCATACCGATGAAGTGTTGGAGGTCCGTTACGAAATTGAAAACAATCCCCAACAAGGGGCACTGGAAAAAATAAACCATTTCATGCGGTCGCGGGACAGCGGCCTTGAAAAACCGATCAACCTGGAACTAATTCGCCTGCTCGATCATCTTCAGGACCATTTTGGGGCCGATACCATCGAAATCATCTCCGGCTACCGTTCTCCCGAATTCAACCGCCATCTCAGATCGATCGGCCGGAATGTGATGGACAACTCGTTTCATCTCTCCGGTTCGGCAGTTGATTTTCACATCGATGAAGTTGATGAAAAAAAAATTTATTCCTACCTCAATCGCCTGTGGAAAGGAGGGGTGGGAATTTATCCTGACAACCTGATGCTCCATGTGGATGTCGGCCCCTATCGACGCTGGCAACAGGGCAAATTTTCCAATCGAAGAGATATTGGCATCTTCAACGAACAAATCGATCTGCAGATCAAAACCGATAAACTTTTTTACAGAAAAGGGGAAAAAATAAAATTAACGATGAATAAGCCGGAACGCTTCGATTTAGAAACTCAGGTACTCGAACATTTTTTCAGGGGGAAATGGATAGAAGTTAAAAGTTCTTTCTACCCTTACGGCAAAATGCGGTTTAAAATTTTCAACGAAAAGGGGGAGTGGCAGAATTCCAACGAGTTTTATTTTAAAAAATAAGATAGGGCCACAAGCGGTTCATGTTATCTCTGATTGTTTGAGTCGTTACCCTATAATCATTGCTCTCTTCATGCCGGAGGTTTTTCTCAATGATGGCAATGTCACTCCAGGCTTTGGATTGAGCGGAACTCCCGTTTGCTAGGCGACTGGATTGGGGTTGCCGGCACGTCGGAACACGCCAAACCAGGATTTGATTTTGAACTGATAGATTTGAGCAAGCCAAACTATTTTTTTCGTGTCATCGCCTCCCCCGACACAATGAGGCTGTCTTTTGGCTGGTTGATGGTGATCGTCATCTCCCGGTCGACCCCCTTTTCGTTTCCTGTTTGGCCCATCAGGTGGAGAACGATCTGATTTTCCTCCGAGCGGATGACGGTGTATTTTCCCTCTCCGTAGTAAGGAGGGTATCCCTTCTGGACGTAGCGGCCACGTTCAAAGGTTAAGTCCATGTACCAGGAAAAAGAATCATCGTCGTCTTCTAACACCCCTCCACGGTGCCAAGTCCCCTGAATGAACCGCTCATTTTCCGACATCGCCAGGGAGCATGAAAATTGGCAACCGACAAGCCAGATGCTCAGGGAGACCAAAGTGAAAAAAACAGCCTTGCTGCCAAAAAAACGTTTCATTGTAGCCAAATTTATACCTGTTTCGACATTTTTACTACAGCTTTTCTAACCCAGCCCCCGTATGTGGGTTGATTTGCCGAGGACAATTACTTGCTCAAGCCTGCCTTCTGATCCTATTGATTAATTAATTTCAAATAGCCATGATCTCATTCGAAAATGAATGACCATTCATTTTTTGCTTGCAGTTTTTATCAGAAAGGGGATAAGTTTGAATCAAAAGGAAAAGGAGGTGTTCTGATGACACTCTACGGATTATTTTTTGATTTTAACCTTGTTTGGCCGATACTGGCGGCCATTGTGATAATCGGTATACTGGGCTACACGGGAGCCCACTTTTCTCTATGGGCCGCGGTTACCGTAGCCCTGCTGGTTGGTTTTAAAGCCCCTCTTCCCATCATTATAGTAGCAACGGCAGTCGCCGCTGTTTTTGCCATCACTCCCCTTCGTCGGAATCTGATCACCCGCTTTGTCATGCCGATCATGAAAAACATGATGCCCAAAATTTCCGAAACCGAAAGGGTGGCGCTGGAAGCGGGGGTGGTCTGGATTGAAAAAGATCTTTTTTCCGGAAAACCTGATTTCAAGAAAATGTTGAAAGAGTCTTATCCGACGCTTACCAAAGAAGAGCAGGAATTTATCGATGGGCCGGTTGAGCGGCTGTGTGAGGCTCTGGATGACTGGAAAATCTGGCAGGAGCGGGACCTTTCCAAAGAGGCGTGGGAGATCATCAAAAAGGAAAAATTTTTGGGGATGATTATTCCGAAGGAATATGGCGGACTGGGATTCTCCGCCATGGCTCATAGTGAGGTCATTCACAAACTGGCCTCAAGGTCGCTGATTGCCTGTGTGACGGTCATGGTCCCTAATTCTTTGGGGCCTGCCGAATTGTTGATTCATTACGGAACCGATGAACAGAAAAAAGGTCTTCTTCCCAAACTGGCGACGGGTGAGGAAATCCCCTGTTTTGCCCTGACCGAACCGCAAGCGGGGAGCGATGCCGGGGCGATTCAATCCAAAGGAACCCTGTTTAAAGGAGAAGATGGAAAACTCTACATTCGTCTCAACTGGAACAAACGGTGGATTACGCTGGCGGCCATTTCAACAACGCTGGGATTGGCTTTCCGTCTTTACGATCCGGAAAATCTTTTGGGGAAGGGGAACGATGTCGGCATTACCTGCGCGTTGATTCCTTCCAAAACCAAAGGGGTTGTGCTGGGGCGGCGTCATGATCCGCTGGGGGCTCCGTTTTACAATTGCCCCACTCAAGGGCATGATGTGGTGGTCTCCGCGGAAGAGTGCATTGTTGGCGGAATTGCGGGTGCCGGCAAAGGATGGAAAATGCTGATGGAATGTCTGGCGGCGGGGAGAGGCATTTCACTTCCGGCGCAAAGCGTTGGCGGTGCGAAGATGTGCACCCGGGTGGCTTCCGCCCATGCGACGGTCAGAAAACAGTTTGGCGTGTCGATTGGAAAGTTTGAGGGGATTGAAGAACCATTGGCCCGGATTGGAGGATTTACCTATTTGATGGAAGCGGCCCGCCGATTGACCTGCGGCGCACTTGACAAGGGCATCAAGCCTCCGGTTATTACCGCCATTGCCAAGTACAATCAAACCGAGCTGGCCAGAAAGATTATCATCGATGCCATGGATATCCAGGGGGGGCAGGGGATTTCGCGTGGTCCTCGCAACCTGCTCGCCCATGGCTACATTGGAGCGCCGATTGGCATCACCGTGGAAGGGGCGAACATCATGACCCGCACCCTGATTATTTTTGGTCAGGGGGCATTGCGTGCTCATCCTTACGCCTTTAAAGAAGTGAATGCGGTTGAAAAGGGAGATCTGGCTGGTTTTGATCAGGCCTTTTGGGGGCATGGGAGGCATGTAGTGCAAAATCTTTTCCGCTCCTGTCTTCTTTCCTTAACACGCGGACGCCTCGCGACATCACCGGTTGGTGGGCCGACAGCCAAATATTACAAGAAGCTCTCCTGGGTTTCCGCCTCGTTTGCCATTATGTCGGATATTGCGATGGCCGGCTTGGGGGGGAATCTCAAATTCCGTGAAAAAATCACCGGCCGGTTTGCCGATATTCTTTCCTGGATGTATTTGGGATTTGCCATCCTGCGCCGCTTTGAAGCTGAAGGAAGACGTAAAGAGGATCTCCCTTTTGTTCATTATGGTATGAAATATGCTTTTGCCCGCATTCAACAGGCGTTTGATGGAATCTTTGAGAACATCAATATTCCCGGTTTGGGGTGGCTGTTTGGGGGGGTGGTTGCCTGGTGGTCTCACGTTAATTCTTTGGGAGACGAAGCCCATGATGACGTGGGGCATCAGATTTCCAAAATCATCCAGCAGGATACGGCTCAGCGCGATCGTTTGACTGAAGGGCTATTTATACCGACCCGCGAAGGAGAACAGTTCAAAAGGCTGGAGGCCGCTTTCAAGGCGATCAAGAGTTCGGAAGCGGCGGAGCTCAGAATCTTCAAGGCGGTCAAGAGCGCAAAACTTCCGAAAAAGAAGGGGCTAGAGCTGGTGGAAGAAGCCTTCAAACAGGGAATTATTTCGGAAACTGAAATGGCCAACATCAAGCGGGCCAACGAATTGAGGTTGGATTGTATTCAGGTGGATGATTTCTCCCAGGAAGAATTTTTGGGGCAGAAAACCCAGTCTGCCCCGATGAGGACTGCCGGTGCAGCGTGATAGGATGTTCGTCCGGAACGAGTGAGAATCTGGCTTTGCCAGTCCGAACGAGTCCACGGGGGGTTCGGGGGCGCCGGAGGCAAAGCCCCCGATTATTATGTTTTCCGGGTTACTGTAAAATTCTTGAGTTGTTTTTCTATTTTTTTGGCCTTTTCTTCCAACCCCGTTATTTCTTGCGCCGCCATTTTAAGAGTTTGCGTTAGTTTGAGTGGCGACGATTTGGCCACCTGATGGGCCAGTTCCTTCCCTATTTTTTGAT
The DNA here is from genome assembly GCA_005240075.1 of Nitrospira sp. GTDB lineage: Bacteria > UBA10199 > UBA10199 > UBA10199 > SBBF01 > SBBF01. The sequence goes on along the minus strand of SBBF01000020.1, from coordinate 12,017 downwards.
ATTCATGATTGAGGCGGTTTTTAAGCTTGAAGAGATCGATCTCCAGCCCCATGGCGGTCACCGCCTTGTCTTTTACAAAACTGGCCTCGCGCGCCCCTTCTTTTAGATAGTCCATTCCGGTTTCAAACGCTTTTTTAAGCTTCTTTTTAGCCTGTTCCCAGTCGGTTTTGTTCATATGGTTTTTTCCCCTTTCAAAGGTCATGCATGTTGGACTGACTCGTAGTGAACGGGTAAAAGCTTGCCCAAATCAGGAAACGTTCATTTTTGTTCCTCCCATTTGCCGTAAAAAACATAGACTGTAACTGTTATAACTCTGTTTTCTTCTTCTGTATAGTATACCTCAATCTTTTTCTGATCGTAATATTTATTATTAGTTAATCGGCAACATCTCCCACGAAAGAACCGTCCATCCGAAAGGAGGACGTTTTTTAAGGGTCATCAAGACTCGCGTGCTTTCTCCCGTGTTGAATCCCAGAAAAGCATCGACCTCTGCCAGGTTACGGGACTGTTCCTGAATGGTGTTGATTTCAATCCGGCTTACTTTTTGATTTCCAAAAAGGCTCGTTTTGTATTTGTGACCGTAACTTTTAAAAAAACCCCGCGTGATAGATTGCGCTGATTTCGGCGATGGGAGACGGGAACCGCAGGAAGAAAGAGTCAAACTTAAAGCGGTCAGGACAATTAAAAAAATATTTTTTTTCATTTTTGGCACTATGAGCAAACAGATGAGGTGATGTCAACGATAACTTGGACTTCACCCCAACTGACGGACCACTTCCAGGAGTTCCACCAGAATCCGGCCGGTGGCCCCCCAGATTTCATGAGGGCCAAACGTAAAGAGGGGATCATCATATCCCCGGGCAAAATAATTTTTTAACTCTCCGGGTATTATGGAATTGTCAGGCAACGAATAATGCCGGCGCACCAGACGAAAATTTTCCGGTTGAACGAAGTGGGCGATGGGGACCGAAAAAATTTCCGCGATCTCCCGCGGGTTTGGCTTCCAGGGCCCCTTCCATTCGGTAAACCCGACGTAAGGATGGACCAAAAATCCGGAAGGGGTGACGAGCGGTTTTAATTCTCCCAGATAAGTGACGCATCGTCCCTCAATCCCAATTTCTTCCTGGCTTTCTCTCAAAGCGGTCTGCCACAAATCGTTGTCCCCCGCATCGCTGACTCCTCCCGGAAAACAGACCTGCCCCTTGTGATGAAGAACTTCGTGGGATCGCTTGGTCAACAAAACAGAAAGCTGGTCTTCAACCTCGTGCAATAAAACCAACACAGACGCCGGCGAGAGCCCCTCGACGGAAAAAGGAAATGATTTTTCCTTTTTATTCTTCTTCAAAATCTGACTGATCCTCGGATCCATCATTTTCCTCCGGGCTTTCGATCGATGTCGGATTTTCCATGGCGATATCCACATCTTTCACCATGGGGATCGACAGCACCGTTCCTTTTTTTAAACGTTCGTTTGGAAAGAGCTGATTATGTTCCTCCAGCAATTCGCTGGAGATTCCATACAAACCGGCAATCGAGTCGATCGTTTCCCCCTGGTCCACCATATGCCACTTCACATTATCCTGTTCCCGCTTCATTTCCAGCAGTGCGATGTCAAACTTTTTGCCATACCCTTCCGGAACCTTGACAACATAGCCGCTGGGGAGAGGGGATATTCCGCTGATGATCGAAGAGGAAAGGGCCGGATTGAGCCGGGCCATCAGGTCGGATGAAATTCCCAAACGGTCGGCCAATCTTTTCAAATTGGTTCGGGCGGGAGGAAAAAAGAATTCATAATGAAGGGGGGGCATTTTTTCAATATGGCCAAAATAAGATTCATAGTTGTCATACACATGAAGAGCGGCCAAAAACTCCGGATAATAATTTCTGGAATAAAACTGGTAGGCCGGATCCTCAAATTTTTTGATGATCAGGGAAATATCGTTTGTTTTGAGCTGTTCTTTGGCGGCCATGATCCTGCCCGCTCCCGTGTTGTAGGCGTTGATCGCCAGCGCCCACGATCCCAGTTTTTGATAATCGCTTTTAAGATGATCGGCCGCGGCGTAGGTCGAAAGAATCGGATCCAGACGTTCATCCGCAATCGAATCGATCCGAAGGTAGAGTTTGCCGGTTGAATTGATGAACTGCCAAAGCCCCCGGGCTCCGGCACTGGAAAGGGCCCGGATGTTGAACATCGATTCCACAAAGGGGATTCGGGTCAACTCGCGGGGAAGCCCTTTGGAGGCGAAAATTTTTTCCATCTGTTCCATGTATTGACCGGAAAGGGCGATTGCCTGGCGGAACCGGTTTCCCTGCCCTTCCTGGATTCTGATATTTTCCCCGCGGGCCGCCTCTGCCAGCGATATTTTTGTGTTGCCCGAAAAAAGCCGGGCGATTCTTCGTTCCTCCGAAGTGAGAGGGGTTCGGGAGGAAATTTTTTCGGACAATCCTGAAAGCAGACGGCGAATGCGGGTTCTTTCTTCATCGAGGAGCTGTTGTTTGAAGGCTTCTGCCCGATCGTCGCTCAGTCCAAAAACTTCCGCATTCACTTGAGCCATATCCAGCACGGCGTAGACAAGGGAGACATCGTCCGAGTGGGAAAAAATGTATTGATCCTCGGAGAAGCGCCCAAAAACGGCGACCCAGTAATCGACCATGTCACGAATCCCTTCAGGCACCACAAAATGGTAGCGAACCGGCACGGCCGGTTTCAGGCTCTCACTGAAAGGGTAGTTGAATCGTCTCTCAAACTCGTCCCGCGCTTCCAAAAAAGCCGCCATGTGGGAATCTGAAAGGGAAAACTCCTCGCCGCTTGCCTTGACCTGGATGATTTCTTGTTCTAACTTGATCGGAAGTTGTTGGTTTTCGCCCGGAAGTCTTTTTGCTTCTCCGACAATATGAAACTCCCGATTAAAACTTCCATTGACCTGGGAAGGAACCACCAGGACCAGCAGGTAACTGCTGGCAATGACGCTGATCGTGAAGAAGATGTTTTGGAGCCGCGAGGGCATAAGGTATTTTATTCCACATTTATTAAAAGTTTCAATATTATCTTAATATTTTTTTTATTTCTGTTTCCTCTTTTTTCCTGCGGTGAGGGAGAAGAGGAAGCGGCGGGGGAGAGCGATGCACTCATCCTTATTGAAGAAGGGGATGTTTTTGCAACCACTGAAATCACCGCTCCGTCAGAAGGGGTGGTCACGGTTCTGAATCGTGATGACACTGCTCATACCATAACCGCAACCGCTGAAGAGGGGAGCTTTGTCGCATCGGATGATTTTGATGTGACTGTTGCCGCTAATTCCAGCGCTCTTCTGACCCTGCCGTTAGCCCCTTCCGGCACCATTTTCTTTTTTTACTGCCGTTTTCATGAAGATTCCATGAGCCCCGATGGAGGGACGATTACCATCGAATAATTTATTTTATTTCTTTGAAACTTCGAGTGACTCGATCCAGCTCTCCCCTCTTTTCAGCAAATTTGGACTGCAGGGTCCAGGCCAATAGCTGGTGGTAATGAGTCGGGGTTTCGATGGTGGTATGGAGATAGCCGATGTTTGTGTTGTCGCTTGTTGCCATGATTTCGTACTGTACCGCCGGCTGGCCGTTGATGGTGAGGTTTACCGGGCCACTTTGAACGGCGTTGGAAAGGGTAGAGACCAGAAGACCTCGCGTGGTTTCTGAATGCTGATCCAGGGTCATGGAAGCAAAGTCGGTCTTGTTCTCAGTCAACGAAATAAAGTAGAGAGAATCCTTCAAATTCGACGCCTGGATTTCAGCGCGATCATTGAGGTCGTAATCGATCGCCCAGCCGAGCGGAGGAGTAATTTGGGTCACACCATCATCACTCATGATCGGTTGGCCTTCGTTTATTTGTTTAATGACCTGATTATCTGTTGTTGTTTTTTTGGGGAGGAACTTTTTGACAAAGTTGATTAGAGGATCATTATCACAGGCAGAAAGAATAAACAGAACCCCAACAAGTAAAAGGCTTGATTTCATAGTTTCTCCTCAATTTGAAGTTGAGTTTGAATTCGATGGACCGCTTCTTTGATCTTCTCAACAAATCCAAAAGCATTCAAGCGAAAATATCCCTCTCCGGAGGGGCCAAAGCCACTGCCGGGAGTCCCCACCACATGACATTCGCCAAGAAGCTTATCGAAGAAATTCCACGAATCCATTTTTTGGGGAGTTTTAAGCCAGATATAAGGGGCATTGATCCCCCCATTAGTCTGTAATCCCGCTTTGGCAAGCCCCTCAAGTATCAGACGGGCATTGTTCATGGTATAATCGATCTGTTTTTTAATTTCTTTTTTTCCTTCCATTGTATAACAAGCGGCCGCCGCTTTTTGCACCGGGTAAGAAACTCCGTTGAATTTTGTTGTCTGCCGGCGGAGCCAGAGGGGATTTAAAGGATGTTTTTTTCCCGAAGAGTCTTTGGCCATCACCTCCTCGGGCACAACGGTGTAGGCACAACGGGTTCCTGTAAATCCGGCTGTTTTGGAAAAACTTCTCAATTCAATGGCCACTTCCTTCGCCCCCTCAATCTCATAAATGGAATGAGGCAACGAAGCATCGCTGATAAAGGCCTCGTAGGCGGCATCAAACAGAATGATCGATTCATTCTTCCGGGCGTAGTCGACCCATTTTTCAAGTGCACTTTTGTTCATAACGGTCCCTGTTGGATTATTCGGAGAGCAAAGATAGACGAGGTCGACTTTTTGTGACGGCAGGGGGGGGTCAAAATTATTTTCAACCGTTGCAGGGAGGTAGATGATAGAGCGACCAGCCATGATGTTGGTGTCGACATAAACGGGGTAGACCGGATCGGTGACAGCGACCACCGTCTTCAAACCAAATAGCTCCTGAATGTTTCCCACATCGCACTTCGACCCGTCGGAAACAAAAACTTCCGTTGGTTTCAGATTGATCCCCCGCGATTGGAAATCATTTTTTATGATCGCCTCGATCAAAAAAGGATAGCCCTGCTCCGGTCCATAACCCCGAAACGTTCTCGAATCGGCCATTTCATCGACTCCTTCGTGAAAAGCCTTGATGACAGAGGGAGGGAGCGGCAATACCACATCCCCAATCCCTAAGCGGATGAGCTCAGCTTTGGGGTTTTTGTCCTGAAACTCCTTTACACGGCGAGCTATTTCGGGAAAAAGATATCCAGTCTTCAACTTGAGATAATTGTCATTTATTTGAGCCATGTTTGATGGTTACTTGATACCATGAAAAATTCAAAGTGTAAAACAGTGGTCTTTATGATGGGTTGTTTAATCCCTTTTTCTGTTTTTGCCGGGGCAAAAGGGCGTTTTCTGTATGAAGGGGACGGCCAAGTTGTCATCATCAACAAACATACCGGCGTAAAAAATTCATCTCCCTATCGATTGAATGATGGAACTTATTCGTCAAAAGCGATCAAAGAATTAAACGCTGTCTTTGGAATGCCTGCCTCATCGCTGGGGGAGGATGTTTCGTTACGATTGATTTCGATTCTTGATTATCTTCAGGATCGCTATGTGCAGGGAAAAACGCTCACACTGATCTCCGGTTATCGATCGCCCGCTTATAATGAAAAACTCCGCCGGCAGGGAAAAACCGCCGGGCAGACCAGCTATCATAGGGAAGGCATGGCGGCCGATATTGAAATAACTCCGGCGCTTGCCAAAAAAATATGGGAAGAATTTCGCAAGCTGGACTATGGGGGGATTGGAATTTATGGGAAGGGGGAGCTTCATGTCGATTCCGGAAAACCCCGTTTTTGGACTCGGGAGACTGCTCTTCCTCAAGACAAAGAACCGCCGGAAAATCGGAATATTTATTTGTCAATTGATCAGGACATCTATCAGCCGGGAGGAGCCATTCGCTTCTTTTTTTCCGGAATCAGCGATTATCCCTTTGGAGTCAAAAAAACCTTTCGGCTTCTAAAGAAGGGAAAAAATTTTAACACTTTTATGCCGGAATTCCGTCGCCCCGATGCGATTCAAACATCCGATTGCGTTTCGATCCAGGAACGAAAAGACGCAAGGTTGATTTACTGGATTCTCCCCATTCATCTCTCCAAAGGGGAATATGCTGTTGAGGTTCAATTTTGTGGTGTATCTTACAAAAAAATGCCCTTGTCCACGATCTCCAGAAAATTTTGGGTTCATTAATTATGGAAACCGAATCGGGAAAAATCGATAAAAAAGACTTAATCGTCATAGCGGTCATGACGTTTAGTTATCTTCTGTTGGCCTTGCATCGTTTGGGCGATCTCCATACCCCTCAAACAGTCTGGCAACCGGCGACTGCCGGAGAAAGTTTTGTCATCAATCTCGATCGGCCGTATGAAATTTCAAGAATCAACTATTACAACAACAGGGGGGACGGCCGTTTTCTGATTGAATACGAAAAAAAACCGGGCCTGTTGGTTCCGCTGGCTTTCATGATTCAGGATGAATTTCATGTTTTCAGATGGCAGTTTATCGATGTTGATATCCAAACAAGCACATTAAAAGTGACTGTTCTCTCTCCGGCCCCCTTGAATGAAATGGTTTTGTTTGAAAAAGGGGGCCGTCTCATCACAGGATTAAGAATTAGTGATGCGGCTAAAATTCAAAATCTGTTCGATGAGCCGGAGAGGGTTGAATACAATCCCACTTTTATTTCCTCTACCTATTTTGACGAGATCTATCATGCCAGAACCGCGTATGAGTATCTTCACCGGATCGAACCGTTCGAAATAACCCATCCGCCACTGGGAAAATTGATCATGTCCCTGGGAATAGCTCTCTTCGGGATGAATCCCTTTGGCTGGAGGATCATGGGGACGCTGTTTGGAGCGGCGATGATTCCTGTTCTTTATCTCCTGGGTTTAAGAATTTTTTCCAGCAGGCCTCTGGCTTTTTTGGGAGCCTTTTTATTGATGTTTGACACCATGCATTTTGCCCAGACCCGCATGGGGACCATCGATGCTTATCCTGTTTTGTTTATTTTGCTCGCTTATTTTTTTATGGCTGATTTTTTTCTGTTCAAATTTAATTTGGTTTCTCTCTTTCTCTCCGGTCTCTTTTGGGGGCTGGGAGCGGCCAGTAAATGGACCGCTCTGTATGCGGCTCCCGGCTTGTTTCTTCTTTATATGGTTGCTGCCATCAAACAAAGACAAGAAATAAAAATGGGAAGGTCGTTATCCCATTTTTGTTTTTTCTTTATACTGATTCCGCTTATCTTCTATATTTTATCTTATTTGCCGATCATCACGCTGCCGGGGCATGGTTCTTTGGGGGAGATTATTGACCACCAGAAAATAATGTATGGCTACCATTCCACTCTTAAAGACAACCACGATTACGCTTCGTCCCCTCTCTCCTGGCTTGTTAATTTCAAACCTTTGTTTGTCTACAAGGGAAAAAACCTGCCGGAGGATCAGGTTTCCTTCATCAGTATTTTTGGCAATCCGGCCCTTTTTTTATTTGGAATTTTTGGTCTCTTAGTGACAACGGCCGTTGGTTTTTGGAAAAAAGACAAAAAAGCTTTTTTGATTCTGACTGCTTTTGCGTTTCAATTCCTCCCCTGGTTTTTTGTCAAACGCTTTTTGCTGATCTACCACTTTTTTTCGGCGGTTCCTTTTTTGATTCTGAGTATTGTTTATGTTTTGGGACTGGTGCAAAACGATCGGTCAAGAATCTCACTGGCATTTTTCTATGCCTATCTTCTGCTAACCATGGGGTTGTTTGTTGTGTTCTATCCGGTAATTTCAGGGATGGTGGTCCCGGTTGATTTTCTCACCAATCCGATTTTCTCTTTTTTGTTCAGGTGAAAAAAAGTCCTTAAAACACGAAGAGCCCGGTTCCTCCGTCAACAGCAATCACTTGACCGGTAATATAAGAGGCTTTTTCGGAGCAGAGAAAAGCAATGGTGTCGGCAATCTCGTGTGGCTTTCCAAATCGCTTCATGGGGGAGGCTTTTTTCATTCTTTCCCTCATATCTTCCCGGATGAATCCGACTATGGCGGTTTCAATCACCCCCGGGGCAATAACGTTGGCGGTGATATTGGCACGGGCCCCTTCGAGGGCGAGCGTTTTGGTCAACCCGATCACCGAGGCCTTGCTGGCCGAATAACTCGACTGCCCCAATCCCCCCATTGTTCCGGCTATGGAAGACATCATCACGATGCGCCCCCATTTTTGTTCCATCATGTGGGGCCAGACGGCGCGGGTGATATTGGCGGTGCCGATGGTGTTGACTTCAATGTCGCGATTCCAACGATCGACGGGAATTTCTGAAAACATTCCGACCGTGGATAAAATGGAAGCGTTGTTGACCAGAATTCCAACCGGCCCCAGATCCTTTTTGATTTGTTCGACAATGCTGACTACCTGATCGTTTTTAGAGATATCGCAAGCATAGCCTTTGGCCATGGCTCCTTTTGACGAGAGTATTGTGAGCGTTTCATCCAGCGGGGCGATATCCAGCACGGCGATTTTTACGCCGCATTCTGCCAACGCAATGGCATCGGCCCGTCCCAAGCCGTCTCCGGCCGCTCCCGTAATTACTGCAACTTTGTCCTGAATACCATAGTCCATGGATGCAGGTTCCTCTAAAATTTCACAATTGCTCCGTCAATCTTTTTTATTGTTTGTAGGGGATTGATTTTATTCAATTGACGCAGGCCATCTTTTTTTCTTGTTTCCTCTTTCAACTGAATGCTAAATAAGAAAACGAACAATCTGGCTTTGCCAGTTGTGAGTAATATATTATGTCACATGATTTTCTCAAAAACCCTGAAAGACGAAATTATCAACGTATTGATGCCGATCTTCCTGTCAACCTGATGATTGACGGTCAGCCGATTGATGCAACCACTTCGAATGTCAGTTGCGGCGGTATTTTTCTGCCGATAAAAAAAAATAATTTTTCTGAAAAGAGCGAAGTGGAAGTGATCCTTCATCTCCCTGATACGGACAAGCCGGTCAAGGTGATTGGGGAAGTGAGCCGGGTTGAAAGAGAAGGGGGGAATCAGGAGTCGGGAGGGGGAGTTGCAGTCAAATTCAAGGGGTTATTTGACGATAACATTCTTGCGATTGATCGGTTTATCAAAAACAAGCTTCATTAATGGTTACGCCCTGATTTTAACGTCCCCCGATATAATCAACTGACAACCAAGTCTTTCTTTGGCACCGACAGAGGTGAGGGTTTCAAAAAGATCATTTTCTGCCTGAGTCAAGGGATTTAAGTTTTCCATCCCTTCGACAATAATGCAACGACAGGTGCCACAGCTCCCCATCCGGCATCCAAAAGGGAAAATTGAACCACAGGCGTCGACAACGTCAGGGAGCTTGGCACCCTTCTCAACTTCAACAACTCGTCTTTCTGTTACAAACTCTATTTTAGGCATTGGGCCTATCTCGATTTTAAAACCTGATTGGAGGGGCTTGGGGTTTAAGAAAAACGTTTTGCGACGATTTTCTCAAACGGGATTTCAAAGACAAAATCGGCGCAAAGACGAGAGAATCTTTTGGGTCGACCCAAAAGATGAGCGGTTTTTCAAAAACCTCAAGCCCCGGAAATCAGGTTTTGAGCAATTCAGTTTATCTTACCAAAAAAACCGTTGCTAACCCAATCAGTTTTGTTATGTCTTTGATGATTTGGAGGATTTTCGCACGCATGCTAGTGGAAGAAGGATCCGCCTTTGCCGGTCCTGATGTTGAAAGCCCCCTTCATCGCGAGCATAGCGAGCGGGAAGGAATATAAATGACTATCCAGAATATAGGAATAATTGGAGTCGGCACGATGGGGAGCGGCATTGCCCAGGTGGCGGCGCAGTCGGGATATGCGGTTTTGCTGAAGGACGTATCGGATGACCGGGCCAAAAAAGCAGTTCAAAAAATTGAGGGGAACCTTTCCAAACTGGTTGAAAAACAAAAAATTGATCAAACAGTCAAAGACAAGACATTGCAAAACATCAAAGTGGTCAGTGATCTGACCTCCTTCAAGGAAGGTGACCTGATCATCGAGGCGATCACTGAAAATCCGCAGGCCAAACAGGAATTATTCCGGCAGTTAAATGAAGTCGTCAAACCAGATGCTTTGATCGCTACCAATACCTCATCCATTTCCATTACGTTGCTGGCCGCGGGGGTTAAAAATCCGGGGCGTTTTGTGGGAATGCATTTTTTTAATCCGGTTCCCCTGATGAGGCTGGTCGAAATTATTGCCGGCATTCAAACAACAGAGGAAACCATCAAAACGGCGACCGAGGTTTCGGAAAAACTGGGGAAAACTCCCGCGCGTATCAAGGACTCGGCCGGTTTTGCGGTCAACCGCATTCTGATTCCGATGATTAATGAAGCAGCGTATGCCCTTTATGAAGGGGTGGCGGACGCCAAAACCATTGATGCCGTCATGCAACTGGGAGCCAATCACCCGATGGGGCCCTTGGCGTTGGCTGATTTTGTGGGGTTAGATGTCTTGCTGGCCGCGCTGGAAGTGATGCAACATGATCTGGGGGGAGCGAAATACCAACCCTGTCCTCTGCTTCGCAAAATGGTGGAAGCGGGGTGGCTGGGGCGCAAAACGGGGCGCGGTTTTTTTGATTACAGGATCTCTTAATTTCCTTCTCCTTCATCAAACTCGTCTGCGATTTCGCCGACCAGTTGTTCAATGACATCTTCAAGGGTCACGAGCCCCAAAATTTCTTTTTCATTTCTTCTCACAATTCCCATGTGGATCGATTTTTTTTGAAATTCACGCAGAGCATTGTCCAGTTTAGTTTCCGGTTGAAAAAAAATCAGGGGATGCCTCAAATCAAAGAGGTTGATAATTTCTCCATGCTCCATACTCCAGATCACATCCTTCATGTGAATAAACCCAAGGATCGCCCCCTTTTCCTTGGTTCGTAAGGGAAAGCGGGTATAGCCATACTCCTTGGCCCGTTCCAGATTGTCATGCACCGATTTGTCCAGATCAAAACAGATCATTTGGGGTTCCCCGACCATGATATCGCGAACGGTCTTGTTTGAAAAATCGATGGCCTTGTCCAACAAAAATTTTTTGGGGGGAGAGATGACTCCTTCTTCAAACGAGTCTTCCACAATCAGTTTGATTTCCTCTTCCGAATGAACGCGAGCCGGCCCCGACGCCATCGGGATTCGGATGATTTTGAGGATCAGATTGCTGGTGCTGTTTAACACCCAGAGGAACGGGAAGAAAATCAGATAAAAAATCTGCAGGGGAATAGCGATAAACAGGCAAACCGTCTCCGCTGTTCGAATGGCAATCGATTTAGGGACAAGCTCCCCCAGAACAATATGCAGGGCGGAAATAAACAGGAAGGCGATGGTAAAAGAAATTGAATGAAGGGCCCCCTCTGAAAAAGAAACTCCGAAAGATTCCAGATTGAAGCGGATCAGTTTGGCGAAGGCCGGCTCTCCAATCCAGCCCAAGCCAAGGCTGGAAAGCGTGATCCCCAATTGGGTTGCCGAAAGATACGCATCGAGCTGATCGACCATCCGGCGGGCTAAGCGGGCCAATGGACTCCCGCTTTTGGCCAGAATTTCCAGCCGGGTGACCCTGATTTTGACCAACGCAAATTCCGCCGCCACAAAAAAGGCGTTTAACCCGACAAAAATAAAAGCCAGAATCAAGTGGAACGGTCGTGCGTCAAAGACCTCAAATGGGGGCATGCCTGCTTATAATACTGGAGAGGGGGGGAAGAAAAGAGATTCTTTGACAGAGAAAAATGGTACTAAAAAAGGGGGGGAGAGCCGCCCTTGGCAAATCCTAGAACCAAAGACGGCTCGGAGGGTAAAAAGAAGAAAAGATGAAGTGTAAAACTATCTTTCCTGATTTACTTATAATGCAAAGGACATGCCATTTTGGTCCTCTCCGAATAAAATTATAAGTATTTGATTTTATTATATAAAAATTTATTTTTATTCTGGGAGAATTGAAAAATGGGCGGAAACTGAGGGGTCGATTCCCATTATAGGGACCGAAAACTGGACTTCTTTCTACACTTTGACGCTGCAAGTCAT
>SBBF01000111.1 GCA_005240075.1 Nitrospira sp. | reverse complement strand
CATTCCTATCCGCCTCTGGCGGATGAAGTCCCCAGAGGTTTATCAAATATCCGCCATGTTTTGGCAACTGGTGTTTACGGTGTTTACGGTCTTGGAAGGAAAAACTGAGGCATTACGAGATAAACAGATTCTGTTCATCCTCAATCTGTATGATCTATCATGATTCGTCGAGGATCACCCGTATCCCCAATGCCTTCGAAATCTGGATCAAACTGGAAAGACGAATGTCTTTCCCTGTCTTGAAATTGCTTATGGCCATTTGTGTGAGGCCCGATTTCTCTGAAAGTTCACGAAGGGTCATTTTTTGTTTTTGAACGTGAGAAAACAGGATCTCGGCGGCCTGTTTTGGGTTGTCAATGCTTCTTTCGAGGCCAATCTGACGAGTTCCCAATATTTTTTTTACCAATGGCCGGTATTGGGCATCGATTTTTGCCAGTGCGATCATGTTTTTTTCCTTAAGACGCGAAAGCATCAAAAAATTGATGATCGGTGTTCCAAACAACCCGTCAAAATTGTTGATGATCAAACGAAGTTCTTTCTCATCCCATTTCCCATCCGTCAGTTTTTGAAAGGAATCAAAACCTTTGTCCCCACGTGGATGGGTGTTGAATTTAAGCCAAATATTTTTTTCGTTTGCCATAAAACTTGCTATGGGTACCGTGAGGCAAAGCTGTGCGGCATTAATGAACGATTTAAGTTTCTCCGGATCGACTTGTTTCATCATTTTGGTTTCCTGTAAAAACCGATAATATCGGCCACTGATTTTACCGTGAGCAGTTGATCCAAACGACGTTTTAGGGCGTAACACTCGGAAGCGGCCTTCAAGGGAACGAGCACCGTCAATCTCGCCCGTGTCGTCTCAAGTTTTTGAAGAATGCGGCTGTTTTGTTTTGATGCGAGAGTCTGTGATGACGAAATTTCAAACATCTGCAGATAATGGGGAAGACTGCCGTTATATTTTAAAAAGGCAAATGCCGAATCGATAAGAATGATTTTTTGGTTCACGAAGTCGTATAAGTAGTTCGCATCATGCCGGTCAATCTGACCGGTCAGCCAGTCAAAGCAGGCACATTCAAAAACATCTTGCGGGTTGAGGGTCAGAGGGCCCTGCTCGGTGATGAAATGATGGGCATCGGGAAGATCCAACCATGCCTGAACGGTCGTTAATGGGTCCAAAAGCGTCATCGGGGGGGTATTCAGCCCGAGAACATCGGCCAATTTGTGGGCCCAAAACTCCCGTTCCGCCAGGGTGCCGCTTTCAACATCGATGCGGCATTCACGATGGTTTCTATCGTTTACTTTTTTCAGGAAAAGTTTTCCCGATTTGGTCTGATAAAGTTTTTGGACTGCCGTCTGACCCCGAGAAGGGTAATCCTGCAAGGCAAGCGGCAACTCCTCCCCCTTTTCAATCAGATTTCTTATTTGATCGGCGTCTTTAAATAGATACGCATCCATCGTCTATAAATTATAGTATATAAACTAAACATTATCAAGTATAATTTATATTAAAAAATCGGTTTATCAGACCGGCCGGACCAAAATAACGAGATCTTTTTAACCCCTCACCCTGAGGTAAAAAGGAAACCCGCGCGCCGATCTGATAACAGGAGAGAAAGGAGAGCGAAGGAAACGGGAGGAAGCTGGGGAGAAACCAACAGTGGTATCTTGCTCATCGTTTGTTCCTGCCGGCCCATTCATGGGTTCATTCAAATCGTAGACTCTGGTTTCTGCTACAGCCACTTGTTCCTGCAAGGGGTGGATTTCCTCGTCAGCAAGAGTGGGACGAGCAAAAGCTAATCCGGCAGAAATAAGGAGAAGGGAAAGTAATGCGCCTCCGTCCCCACCTGTGTGGGGAGGTGCCGATGGTTGCACTTCATTTATCTTCCATGTAACCGTCGGAGAATCCCCTTCCATTTTCCAGTCAATAAACGCTTGTCCCCCTTTAAACATAATCCTCATTCCTTCATGCCCCCCCAGCCGTCCTTTGGAAATAAGGGGGCTCAGCGCTGTAGCTATTTGCTGGAGCATCTCTTCATCTAGAACTAAATTGATCCCCACATAGAAATTTGCTGATCCAAAAGGGATGATTGAATCCCCTCTACAGGCCCCCAATCGTCATCCTTTGTCATATCCAATAAACTAAAAGTGAGTATCACCCCAGAATTTTTGGGCCAACTCTCGATCTTTTAAGTAGGGGTGTTGATGATTCCAGATAACCGCTATCCCCTTCCGCCCCTCAGTGAAGGCTCTTTCCTTAAGCTCATTTAACAAAAACCGGCTAATCCCCTTGGGGGCCCCTGATTGCAGAACCGTATGGTTCACAATATACCAGATTTCTCCCTTATCATCATGCCAGACAGAGAGATCATAATCATAAGGGGGCAGGTTGGGAGACACGATGGCCGGTATTTTTATCTGATCAAGCCGAATTCGGGTAACAGCGACATACCCCAATACCTTTCCAGTTTCATTCACAGCAACCAGAATTCCGTGGGGGTAGATCTCATGAAGTTTTTGATATTGCGTGAAGGCAAGTCCGTTTTTGCCTCAATCAGGAAATTGATCGGCTCCCCAACGGGCCTCTTCCAAGGCCTGAACCTGCGGAACATCGTCTGCCGTGGCCCAGCGGATTTCGACATCCTGCTGTCCCAATCGAAGTTTTGTGACCGGGGAGGCACTCTCAACAACAGAGGGTCCACTTTCCAACCTGACAGCCATTGCCTGATCCGGAGCCGGCCCTGCAAGTCCCCCTGTTAAGACCCCCAGTTGTTGCGCCGCAAGACGCGCTTGCCCTGCAAAAAATTCTCTTCTTTCTGGATCACGGGTGTTCTCTTCCGCAAAGGTAAGAAGAGACTGGAGGAAAGTGAGTTCTTCTTTCTTAAGAGGAATAACACCAAAGTCTTCTTCAAGGTCTATGGCTCGTTCTCTTAAATCGACCCATCGTTGATCAACTTCGTTTCCATTTTGAGTAATACTCTCGATTTCAATCCCAACAGCTTCTCTAATGCGCTCAACAGATTGCCACATGATAGGTCCTTTTCTTCCCCCTCTGTCCCTCTCCCCTAGGCCACTTAGCGGTTTCGTGTCAAATGCAAATTAAAATCAGAATTACTGTGAAGTGGCTCTTGTCCCACCCCGAAGGGGTGCAGATCTTCTAGCCGGGGGCGTCAAGTCCCCGGAATAGGGAAATATAATTATACAAAAGCCCTGAAGGGGCGACGTTATTTCAGAATTGACCTTGCCCTTCCAGGGCAAAAAATCATGGTTAACATGGTCCGGGGGTTTTCACCCCCGGCTCAAAGAACGAAGCCCCTCCGGGGCCAAATCATTTTAGGTCCCAAAAAATAAAATCTCATTTACCAAGGCGGCACAGTCAAATGCAAATTGACAAATACAAATGCGAAATAATAGCTTGAATTATTATAGCCAATTGGCTATAAATAGACATACAGGTTCTTTTTTACACGGCTCCTTCAGGAAGAAGCCCGGTTGAAGACTTCATCAGGAGCCTTCCCAAGATGGACCAGGCGCGCTTTGCGGATATCTACAAGGGCATCAAGGAACATGGACTCGATTATTCACGGGCCAGTTTTAAACACCTGCGCGGAAAACGATGGGAAATAAAATTTGCAGCACAAGGCGGCAGGTATCGGATTTGTTATGTCTTGATCGAAAAGGACAAAATGGTTTGGCTTCATGCTTTCAAGAAAACAACCCAAAAAACGCCCGTTGATGACTTGGAAATTGCCCAACGACGGATGAAGGAGGTTTTATGAAATCAAAGAAACGATCGATAAAATCGGCAGACGCTTTTTTTAAGGGTCTTTTGAAAGACCCTGAAATCAGACTTTATTATGAAGCAGAACGAGCCAAAAGCACCCTTGCTGTAGCAGTTAAAGCGGCAAGAAAACGAGCCAGGCTGACTCAGGCCCAACTCGCTAAAAAGATCGGCACTACTCAAAGCGTCATCGCACGGCTTGAAAGCAGCGGCGACCCCAGAATTCCTTCCCTTTCCCTTTTGGCCAGCATTGCAGCCGCTTGTCATGGGAAGCTGGAACTTGGATTCACCTTCAAGAAGGCCACCTAAGTGATTTTCCAAATTTCTCGTAAATTTCCCTGCGTAGTCCAGTGAAGTTCCCCGAACTTACGTCCAAGGTTCTTTCGGGGAACTTCACCAAGCCCGAAGGGCGTTGAGGGGGAGGCTCCAGCGGCTTTGCCGATGGAGGGGGCGACGCTAGCCCCTTAAAATAGAATAAATCCGGATTTCTTTTTTTCCTGACACCGGTTTGTAGATGATATTATTATTTATTTATTGACTATTAGTTATTTTAATTGTTAATATGATGAATAATGAATAAAAAACAAATGGTTAATGCCTTTGATGAGTTGGACAAAAAACTCAAAAAACCAGCCAACCTTCTTTTGGGGGGAGGGGGAGCGATGGTATTGGCTTATGACTTTCCCCTGGCCACCCACGATCTGGATGCGGTCTTTTACAAATCATCGATCACCCTCGCAGAAATAGGGAAAGAAATTGCGGATATTTCCAAAAAACTCTCCCTTCCCCCGGATTGGATCAACCCCTACTTCGATACCTTCCTCTACACCCTCCCCAAGGATTACGAGGCGCGGTTGAAAACAATTTTTAAGGGAAAAAATTTGATCGTCAATGCCCTCGGATTGGAGGATCTGTTAATCCTTAAATGCTTCGCCGGCCGGGACAAGGATATTCCCCACGCCCGGGCTTTGATCAAAAAAGGGGCCAAGGCTGATTTTGCAACTCAACATATTGAGGGACTCATCCTTCTCAATATTCCGAAAGCTAAAGAAGCCAAGCAATTTTTGTATGATCTCTTAGATGAATTGGATGTTTCATGCTAAGACAAATTCCTACAATTAATCATTTGTCTCGAATGTATTTCGAGCTTTCTCAAAAAGGAGGCATCAGCGTTGGGGAAGCCAAAGAGTGGCCTTATTCTCCCCAATCAATGGAAGAACTGATCGGGCTTGCCTCTGATATGTCCCGATTCGATCCCCGTCTTTTTCAAGTGGTTGTGGATTGGACCTTTCATCACTGGACGGAGCTCAATCCCTATCGATTGCGTCAAGGTTTACAGACGATGACCTGTCCCCAAACTCTCTGCGTTATTTTTAATTTTGTCAGTTCCATTAAAACCGATCCGGAGGTGTCTGCTTTTTATCAGTACCTGTCCGGAGGAATCAAACCGGTGGCTCATCAACTCTATTTCACCAATGTTTATCCTAAACCGGCCGGATCGTTGATGACCCGGGCGGTTATGGAACCATTGCAGGAATTCCTGGATTGGGGCTTTCTGGCCCGCGAACGACCGATGATTCATGACCAGGGGCAAAAAATTCCCGTGGGGTACTATTCACTGAATGCCCGGCAAAACATCATCCGCCGTCTGGCCGATTCTAAACCGAGTTTCAGCTTGGGAGACTATTTGGAGGGAATTGATCAGACGATTTCCCGTCAACAGGCATTGAATGATTTGAAGAACTGTTGTTTGATCAAACCAAAGGGAAAAGGTCGGGGAAGTTACTGGGTTTTGAAATAATATTTTATGGCACTCTACACCCTTCTTTCAAAAAAACAGATTGAAAACCTGGTAGATCAGTTTGGTTTGCCGGCGCCAAAAAAGATCAGAGGAATTCTGGAAGGAACCGTTAATACGTTTTACCGGCTTGACTATCCGAACCGCTCTTATTTTTTAAAGATCGACGAGGTGGCCGATCGGAAAAGGTTGCTGAAGGAAATCGAGGTTTTCAGGGTTATGACTCGAATTTCAAAAAAACTCCCCTGTCACATTGCCGGTCCTCTCCCCGCATTAAACCAAAAATATTTTGTTCCCTTTGGGAAAAAATTTGTTCTACTCTTTGAAGCGCTGGAGGGAAAAACCGCCTCTTACGAGAATCTCAATTCAACCCAATTGAAAATCATTGGATCGGCATTGGCTCATTTACACTCTCTGACCAGAAAATCAAAGCTTCCTGCCCATCGGTTCGGCCTGGAAGGGCAGAGGAAGGTTTATCAGGACATAGAAAAGAAGCTCAAAAAAAAATACCCCTGGATCGATCTTTTCATCAGTCAATGGATGCAAATCCTTAAAAAAGAGGAGCCCCGGGGACTCCCTTCCGGCCTTATTCATGCCGATCTTTTTGCCGAAAATATTTTGTTCAAGGGGAATCGGCTGACCGGTTTTATCGATTTTGAGGCGGCGGGACGCGGCCCCTTTCTTTTTGACATTGGAGTTTGTCTTCACGCACTGTGCACCAAAGGAAAAAAGTTTGACCAAAAAAGATGTCGCTCTTTTCTGAAAGGCTACGAAACAATCCGAAAGCTCACAGCGGATGAAAAAAAGCATTTTTCCTATTATTTTCATCAGTCCGCCATGAGGTTTTTGTTAACAAGGCTGCGTGATTTTGAGCTGAAAGATGGTCCTGTCAAGACCAAACCGTTCAAGGATTTCAGGGAATATCTTTTTAGATTCTCTCACCCTTTAACTCCCCTTCCATTTCGGTGAGCAGGGAAGCAAGGCGATTTTTCAGATCGGCAAAGGATGCCGGTTTATCTTTTTGATTCAGCCCCAGATCGAGTTGAGGGGGGGAATCCTTCTTTTGTTTCGCCTCAATTTTCAGTTTTTTTCGGGCGCCATCAATCGTAAAACGCTCCTGATAAAGAAGCTCCTTAATGCGCACGATGAACTCAACATCCTTCCGTTTGTAGAGCCGCTGGTTGGTGCGTGATTTGACAGGGGAGATATCCTGAAACTCAGTTTCCCAGTAACGGAGCACATAAGGCTTGACTCCGATAATATCCGCCACCTCGCCAATCTTGAAGTAGAGTTTGTCGGGTATTGAGTTCACGTGTGGGAAAAGTTACTTATTTAACGCCTGCTTTAAAATCTGCGATGGTCTAAAAGTCAATACACTCCGTTCGGAGATTTCAATTGACTGCCCCGTTTGCGGGTTCCTGCCAATGCGGGGGCGTTTGTGACGTACGACAAAGTTGCCAAACCCCGAAATTTTTATTTTTTGCCCCTTTTCCAGCGTTTCCTTGATCGTATCAAAAACAAGCTCTACAATTTCCGCAGATTCCTTTTTTGAAAAACCGATTTTTTCGTAGATCGATTCGACAATGTCCGCCTTGGTCATAACCCCTCCTCCTCTTAATCGAGTGTGTCTTAAAAAAACCTCTTAATTTACATTATTTTACTATAACTCATTTAAAAGACAAATGTTTTTTTACCTCAACACGACCCCTAATTCCCGAGAAAGCTGATCGACTAAATCAAAATGAACCTTGTTGACCTCTTCATCGGTCAATGTTTTGGAAAAATCCTCATAAACAAGCGAAAGGGCCAGACTCTTTTTTCCTGCCGGCAGTTGATCCCCCTCATAAACATCGAACAGACGAACAGAGGTCAACCAGGGGGGGTTAAATTTTTTGATCGCCGCCTCGATTTCGCCAAACTGAAGATTTCGATCCATCACCAGCGCCAGATCCCTGATCACTCTCGGCAGCATTGAATAAGAAGAATAGGAATGATTCTTCTGATTCCAAAGTTCGGCCATTTTTGAAAAATCGAGATCGAAAAAAAAGGCTTGTCTCCCCAATTCAAAAGAATCTTCAATCTCCGGATGAATTTTCCCCAAAACTCCCAGGGGGACATCGGCCAAAAATAGTTCGACAGTTTGATAAGGGTTCAGCCAGGGATATTTTTGAGATGGTTGGGACGATGTCCCTTTCCAATCAACAGGCTCGATTCCAGCTCCCTTGAAAAAATCTTCGAGCACCCCCTTCCCCAAGAAAACATCAGCCTCTTTTTCCATCCGGGACCATTGTTTTTCAAAAAGAGCTCCTCCATAAATACCGGCGAGACTCTTTTTTTCTCTTCCTTCAGAATCGTAAACAGAACGAAGTTCAAAAAATCGTGACACAAGCTTCCCCTCTTTTCGGTTCTTCCGAAAAGCTGAAAGAAGGGAGACAAAAAGAGTGGGGCGCAACACGGACAACTCTTCGCTTAAGGGATTGGAAAGGGAGAGATAAGGACCAGTGATTTTGGCTTTTGCCAGTTCGCGCGGATCACAAAAACTGTAATGAATGGTTTCGACAAATCCATGGGAAGCAAAAAACCGGCGCGCCGGATCTTCCAGGCGACTGGTTGTTCCTTCCCGGACCAGACGATGCCGGCTGGGGGGGAGCAGGGAAGGAATTTCGGCAAAACCACGATGACGGACCACCTCTTCAATCAAATCGACTTCGCGAGATAAATCGGCTCGAAAGGAGGGAATGGAAACATTTAAATTTTTGGACGATCCAGTTGTTTTGAATCCCATTCGCCCCAAAACAGTTCGGGCAACACTGAGGGGAACTTTTGTTCCGACTAAAGCTGACAGGTTTTCTTCTGACAATCTGATTCGGCACGGTTTTGGTTTTTGGAAATATCGGTCATAAGAATCCCGGGAGGGTTCCTCTCCGGCCGTCTCCAGTATCAGGCCAGTTAACCGATTGAGCGCCGACTTCACCGTTTCCGGATTGACCCGTCGTTCAAATCGGTGGGATGAATCGGTGTGCAAGCCCAGACGCCGTGCTGTTTTCCGGATTCTGGCCGGATCAAACGAAGCTGCTTCCAAAACCAGGACCGTTGTATCCTCCCTCACTTCGCTGTTTTTCCCCCCCATAATGCCGGCCAACGCGACAGCCCCTTCGGCGTCGGCAATAATCAAATCGTCAGGCAAAAGAGTGTGCTCGCTCCCATCCAGCGTTTCAAAAGTTTGGGAGCTGGCTGCCTTTCTGATAATCAACCGACTCCCCTTTAAAAAACGCTTGTCAAAAGCATGAAGAGGATGCCCCGTCTCCAACATCACATAATTAGTGGCATCGACCACATTGTTAATGGAACGAAAACCGAGGTGCGAGAGCCTGCGGACTATCCAGAGAGGAGAAGGACCCACACGCACGCCTCGAATAACGCGAGAACAATAACGGGGACAACCGCGTACATCTTCCACACTGATTTTGATTTCATCCTTGATAGAAAAACTACCCGTGACCGAAGAGATTTTTTTTTCGCTGAAACGGAGTTTAAAGAGCGCGGCTATTTCACGGGCCATCCCCCAGTGAGAAAGAAGATCTCCCCGATTAGGGGGAACCGCAACATCGATAACTGTATCTCCCAGGACGGGCGCTATGGGCCGCCCTACGGGGAGAGAATCTTCCAATTCATAAATTCCATGGGATTCGCCAGGGAGGCCCAGCTCGGCCGATGAACAGAGCATGCCTGAAGATTCGATTCCCCGAATAGTTGTTTTTTTGATCGTAAGTCCGCCCGGTAAAACAGCTCCTTCAAGAGCCAAGGGATATTTCTTGCCAGCCGCCACATTGGACGCGCCGCAGACAATTTGATAGGTCTGATTTCCATCGCTCACCTTGCAGAGAGAGAGACGATCAGCTTGGGGATGACGAGCCACCTCCAGCACCTGCCCCACCACCACACTTTGAAGACCTTTCTCCCGATCCTCAACCGATTCGATTTCAAAACCGGCCTGCACTAACTTATCGGCAATTTGCTTTGGGCCGGCCTTTAAACCAGGCAACAATTCTTTTAACCAACGAACGCTGATTTTCATCAAAATTGCTCCAAAAATCTCAAATCATTTTCAAAAAAGAGTCTGATGTCGTTAATGCCGTACTTCAACATGGCGACCCTTTCAATCCCAATTCCAAACGCAAAACCGGTAAAAATTTGTGGATTGATCCAGACTTTTTCAAAAACAGCAGGATGAACCATGCCACACCCCATGATTTCCAACCACCCGGTCCCTTTACAAATGCGACACGATAAGGAGGATTTGCAAAAAACACATTCAATGTCGACTTCGGCAGAAGGCTCCGTGAAAGGAAAATAGCTCGGTCTAAACTGAACTTTGATATCCGATGAAAAAATGGCCCTTAAAAAAACTTCAATCACCCCTTTCAAATGGGCCAGAGAAATGCCGCGGTCAACCAGCAACCCTTCAATTTGGTGGAACATCGGGGTATGAGACACATCCGAATCGCGCCGGTAAACCACACCGGGAGCCACCATCTGAATTGGCGGCTTTTCCTTTTCCATCACCCGAATTTGCACCGGCGACGTGTGCGTCCGTAACAATTTTTTATCCTGCGGGCCCCCCAAATAAAATGTATCTTGCATGTCTCTTGCCGGATGATTTTCCGGAATATTCAATGCTTCAAAATTATAATAATCACTTTCAATCTCTGGCCCCTCGAAAATATCAAAACCCATTCGCCTAAAAACATTCTTCATGTCAGAGAGAACTTGATGAACCGGATGAAGAGAACCGCGCGGCAATTCAAGACCGGGAAGGGTTAAATCAATCTGATCAGCCTCAAGGGTTTTGAGGATTTTCGTTTCTTTGATTTGAGTTGTTCTTTTTTGATAGGCCTCTTCCAGGTCGGAGCGAAGCTGGTTGGCTAATGCTCCCAAAATGGGGCGATCGGCCGGGGGGAGTTGTCCCAAATTTTTAAGGATTTCGGTCAGCTCCCCTTTTTTTCCGAGGTAACGGACTTTGGTTTGATAGAGATCTTCTTCAGATTGCGCCTGATCAAAAAAACGGAGCGCCTCGTTTTTGAGAGATTGGATTTTTTCCGCCAGTTCCTTCATCTCATAGCTTCCCGCTCACTCCGTTCGCGATGAAGCGAGCCGTCGAGCTCAGAACTGGCTTTAGTCAGATTCTTCGTCATGTGGCATCCTAATGACTCTTTGCCAAATCAACATATCTCGCAAAAGTCTCCGGAGCGCGGGCGGCCAGGTCAGCCAAAATTTTCCTGTCGACAACGACATTGGCTTTTTTCAATCCGGCCATAAAGCGGGAATAATTAAGGCCATGCAGTCGGCTGGCGGCGCCAATACGAGCAATCCAGAGAGTACGAAATTCCCTCTTCTTGACCCGCCGATCGCGATAGGCATAGGCGAGCGCTCGATGAACTCTTTCCACCGCCGTCCGGAAGAGCTTTGATTGCCCCCCCCGATACCCTTTAGCCTGTTTCAATATTTTCTTCCTTCTTTCACGGGCTTTAGTGCCCCTTCTCACACGAGACATTTTATATCCTTTCTATTTTTGGGGGCTAGCGCCGGCGTCTTAACTCCGCAAAACTTTCAGTTTTGCTGCGCGCCTAGGCCAAGCCCAGGCTTGCACCAGCGGCAAAGCCGATACAAGCCGCGATTCATTCGCGGCGCGTAGCAAACCGGCAGGTTTGCGAAGTAAAATAGCTGCCTCCCCCTCAACGCCCTCCGGGCTTGGTGAAGTTCCCTGGACTTACGTCCGTAGAACTTCACATTACATTAAGCATAAGGGAGCAACTGGCTCACCGCTTTCCAATTCGCATCATGCACCACAGCCGCCTGCCTTTTGCTCCGGCTCTGTTTGGCGCTCTTCCATTCCAGCAAATGACGCCTCCCTGCTTTGGCATATTTGAACTTTTTGTTCCGGGTCACCTTGAATCGCTTGGCCGCCCCTGAATGTGTTTTAAGTTTTGGCATTTTTTTCTTTCGATCGGGGGCTGGCCGCTGGCCTCCCCGAACCCCTTTTTGGTTCGCTCGGGCTGGCCAAAGCCAGATCCTCGCTTCACAACCTGACTCCTTTATTTCGGCATCAACACCATCGACAATGTTTTCCCTTCCACTTTGGGAGGGACTTCCACAGCCCCCACATCTTCCAACTCCTTTAAAACCCGATTAATCACATCCCGGGCTCTTTCGATATGCTGTATTTCGCGCCCCCGGAACTGAATGGTTACTTTGGCCTTGTCCCTGTCCTCCAAAAAACGGCGGACATGACGAATTTTGAACTGAATGTCATGTTCGTCGGTGTTGGGACGAAACTTGATCTCCTTTAAATGAACCACCACCTGTTTCTTGCGACTTTCCGCCTGTTTTTTTTGTTGAGTGTATTTGTATTTCCCATAATCCATGATCTTGGCCACTGGCGGCTTGGCGTTTGGATCAATTTCGACCAAATCCAATCCTTCATCCTGTGCCATGCGAACAGCCGCTTCCGTTGCAAAGAGCCCCAACTGCTTTCCGTCCGAGGCGATCAGCCTGATTTGCGGCACCCGAATCATCTGATTCATTCGGGGCCCCGTTGGCTTCCCCTGGAAGGGGCGTCTAAAAAATGGTTTTGGTTGAATAATCCACCTCCTTTTATAATGGGGGACTGGCCGCTGGCCTCCCCCAAACCCCCTTGGTATTCGCTCGAACGGGCCAAGCCCGATTCTCGCTCATCCTCTGATTTCGTCTTTTAACAAGTTTATTAATTGTTCCACACTTGTTCCCCCCAAATCCTTTCCCCCTCTTACCCGCAAAGCCACCTGATTTTTTTCCACTTCCTTCGCTCCAATGACCCCGATATACGGAATCTTTCTCAAAGTCCCCTCCCGGATCTTAAGCCCCAGTTTTTCGTTCCGGTCATCGACTTCCGCTCTTCTTCCTTCATTCTGGAGGGTTTTGGCAAGTTTTTTTGCAAAATCATTCTGCCCTTCCGTAATCGTTGTCAGCAAAATCTGAGTAGGGGCCAGCCAGACAGGGAACGCCCCGCCGCAATGTTCCAGCAAGATTGCCAAAAATCGTTCCAGCGATCCCAAAATCGCCCGATGCAACATGATTGGCCGCGCCTTGGTTCCTTCGCTTGTGATGTAGGCCAGATCAAAACGCTCCGGCATGGAATAATCGACCTGCAAAGTCCCCAACTGCCAAGGGCGCCCCAAGGCATCTTTTACCTGAAACTCGATTTTTGGTCCATAAAAAGCCCCTTCCCCCTCGTTGATCTGATAAGAAAACCCCCCTTTTTCCAACGAACTTTTCAAAAGAAATTCGGATTTATCCCAAATTTCCTTGTAACCGATAAAGTGTTCCGGGCGGGTGGCCAGCGCCAGATGAACGTCTTCAAAACCAAAATCGCGATAAACTTTGTAAACCAATTTCAGAAAAGTTTGAATCTCCCCCTCCATTTGCTCCGGCGCACAATAAATATGGGCGTCATCCTGCGCAAACGTTCTCACTCGAGTGAGGCCATGGGTCACTCCGCTTCTTTCGAAGCGATGCAGTCGTCCAAAATCAGCCAGCCTCACCGGCAGTTCCCGATAAGACCATTTTTTTTCCGAAAACATCAGACAATGCCCGGGACAATTCATCGGCTTGACCGCCATTTCCCGCTCCTCAACTTTCGTAAAAAACATATTCGACTTGAAATGCTCCAAATGACCGGAACGCTCCCAAAGATCGATATCCAGGATTTCAGGCGTAATGACTTCCTGATAACCTTCTTCTTGATATATGTTTCTTAAGTAATCGATAAGCAAACGATAAACAAGAGCTCCTTTGGGATGGAAAAAGGGGGAAGCGGGGGCTTCCGGATGAAAACTAAAGAGGTCCAATTCTTTTCCCAGTCTTCGGTGATCCCGTTTATGAGCTTCCTCCAATCGACTCAAATAAGCTTTCAGATCTGTCTCATTTTCAAAGGCCGTGCCATAAATCCGCTGGAGTTTATCCCTTTTTTCGTCCCCTCTCCAGTAGCTTCCCGCCAGGCTCAACAGTTTAAAAGCCTTAATCTCCCCTGTTCGCTCCACATGGGGCCCTTTGCACAAATCGATAAAACCGCCATGTTCATAAAGGCTGATCGGTTCCCCTTCCGGGAGGTTTTCAATAATCTCCACCTTGTATTTTTCCCCCCGATTCATAAAAAAAGTAACCGCTTCTTTTTTGGAAATTTCCTTTCTGACAAAGGGAACATCTTTTCGGATTACTTCTTCCATCCGCTTTTCTATTTTGGCCAGATCCTCCGGAGCAAAAATAGTTTCTGAATCAAAATCGTAAAAAAAACCGTCATCAATACAGGGACCAATGGCCACTTTGGTGTTGGGAAAAAGACTCACCACCGCATCGGCCATAATGTGTGCACACGAATGCCGCATTTTTTCCAACGGATCGTTTTCATGTCCAGCTCTGCAGACCATTTTAATTGGGGCCCCTTCGGCCCGTTTGTTGCTACTCGCGTTTTTATTTTTCGGGCCTCAGATGGCCCCAAACCCCGCGCCTCGCACTGGCAAAGCCAGATGCTCGGCTGTGTCAAAGGTTGTCAAGAAAGGATCAGCTACAAGGCGCCTGACCGAGACCGACTGAGACGTACAGTTACGTACGTCGCAAGGAGCGTCGAGGGAAGGCAACGCAGTAGATGGTCCTTTCTTGACAACCGTGGCTGTAGGCGCGAGCGGGATTGAACCGCTGACCCCTTGCGTGTCGAGCAAGTGCTCTACCACTGAGCTACGCGCCTATTTGTATACCTTCCCGCTCGCTACGCTCGCGATGAAGGGAGCCCCCAAGTGCAGGACCGGCAAAGCCGGATCCTTCATCAAATGGCTTCAGATTAAAAAACGCCGTATTTATCAATACTTTTTTGCCGCTGTCAATCTTCTCCTACTTCAACATTTTGACCAGTAACCTGGTGGCTGTTTGATAGGGATTTTCGTAGTTCCCCTTTTCCCCTAACAAAGCGGACACTTTATCCCTTAGTTCAGAAAGACAAATATCAATACCTTCCTCTTTAAGAAGACGATTTCGTCTGGATTTGTCGCTGTCATGATTTTTCAAGAATTCAACATGTTTCGCTATCACTTCTCCCAGCTCTTCAATCCCTTCCCCCTTGACCGCGACCGTTTTCAAAACAGGAACCGGCCAGCTTCCTCCCTGCAAATCACTTAAACCCATCAGTTCCCCCTTGATCCGATCAGCTCCCTCCCGATCTCCCTTGTTCACCACAAAAATATCGGCAATTTCCATCAGTCCTGCCTTCATCGTCTGGATCGTATCTCCCGATTCCGGAACCAGCACAACCACAGTGGTATGCGCAAGCGTCCTAATATCCAATTCAGTTTGCCCTACTCCTACCGTTTCAATCAGAATGACATCAAATCCAAACGCGTCCATTAAATGAACAATGTCGCGTGTGGCCCGCGAGAGCCCTCCATGCGATCCGCGGGAGCCGAGCGATCGGATAAACACCCCCTCATCGCTGGCATGCTCCATCATCCGAATTCGATCCCCCAAAACCGCTCCTCCGGTAAATGGAGAACTGGGATCGATGGCGACCACTCCCACTTTTTTTCCTGACTGTCTGTAAAACTTGATGAGCTTATCGGCCAGCGTTGATTTGCCCGCCCCGGGAGGGCCGGTCAGCCCCAGGCGCAGGGCTTTCCCTGTTTTTTCGTGAACCGCCGACATGATCGACATGAGCTCTTCATGCCGGTTGTCCACATAAGTCATCAACCGGGCCAACGCCCGCTTGTCCCCCGATAACATCGATTGGACTAAGCTCCCACTTGTTGTTGTTTTTTTACGGGATGATTTCAAGAAGATGACAATACATGGGGTGATATCCTAAATCTAGTTGAAATTTAAAAAGACAGCTCCGCCGTCCCAAGGTAATCTTGGGACGGCAGGAATAAATAGTCAAACCAAACGCCTGTT
>SBBF01000108.1 GCA_005240075.1 Nitrospira sp. | reverse complement strand
GGGGAGGCTCCATCCGGCTTTGCCGGTGGAGGGGGCGACGCTAGCCCCTATGATGACAGCTCAGAAACTCTTAGGAGTCAGTTTGGAGGGAGCGGTGGGGTAATGACAATTTTATTACAAATCAAAAATCTGCACGTTCAAGTGGAAGGAAAAAAAATCTTGAATGGCATTAACTTGACCGTCAACAAGGGGGAGGTTCATGCCATTATGGGACCGAATGGATCCGGTAAAAGTACACTGGCTCATGTATTGGCAGGCCGCGAAGGGTATCAGATCACTCAAGGAGAGGTGTTCTATCAGGGAAAAAATCTTCTCACGATGAGTCCGGAAGAAAGAGCCCGTGAAGGGATCTTTCTTGCCTTTCAATACCCGCTTGAAATTCCAGGAATCAACACCGCTTATTTTTTGAGAACAGCCTTGAACACCGTTCGTAAACACCGGGGATTGCCCGAAATCGATGCGATGGATTTTTTAAAAATCGTCAAACAAAAAATGGCTTTGATTGAAATGAACGAAAGTTTTTTAAACCGCCCCTTGAACGAGGGTTTCTCCGGAGGGGAAAAAAAGAGAAA
Organism: Nitrospira sp.; assembly: GCA_005240075.1. Taxonomy (GTDB): domain Bacteria; phylum UBA10199; class UBA10199; order UBA10199; family SBBF01; genus SBBF01. The sequence goes on along the minus strand of SBBF01000108.1, from coordinate 22,747 downwards.
TGAAATTTTACAAATGTCGGTTTTGGAGCCGACTCTTGCGATCCTGGATGAAACCGATTCAGGCTTGGACATCGATTCCCTTAAAATTGTCGCCAAAGGGGTGAATAGCTTGCGTCATCCGGAAAGAGGGATGGTGGTGGTCACCCATTATCAAAGGTTGCTTGACTACATTGTTCCTGATCAGGTGCATGTCTTGGCCCGCGGTGCGATTGCCCATTCGGGGGGCAAAGAACTGGCCTTTGAATTGGAAAAAAAGGGATACGGAACGTATGGAACAGCTGATCAAACTTTTTAAAGAGATCTCTTCTTCATGGAAAAACAGGGAACCTGAATGGTTTGTGACCATGAAAGAGGAGGCGTTTGCCCGATTTGTTCGTAGGGGGTTCCCGACCATAAGAGAAGAGGCCTGGAGACAAACCCCTCTCACCGCTTTGACTAAAATTAATTTTACCCTCAATGGATTTTCCCAAAAACTCCCCTCCCCTCCGGAAAAAGATCTGTTTGAATTTTCTTCCGGAGCCCGGCTTGCCTTTGTGGATGGTCACTTTGCGCCAGAGCTCTGCTCTTTTAAAAATATTCCTGACAACGCCGTCATCACCAACCTGTCAGAGGCGATTGAGAATGATCCTGAATTCGTGAGAACAAAATTATCTCCTCAATCAGAAGAAGAAAATCCTTTTTTAGCCTTGAACGAAGCCTTCATGGAAGAGGGAGTTTTTGTTTATCTGCCAAAGGGGGTCGAAGCTGAATGCATTCATATTCTGTCCATCAGTACAGGCACCCAGGAAAATCTGATGAGCCATCCCCGTCATCTCATCATCCTCGAAGGTTCCAACAAGTTAAACCTAATTGAATCGTCGATCGGCATGAAATCCAGACCCCAGTTCAACAACAGCAATACAGAAATATTTCTCGGAGAGAATGCAGGACTGGATCATTACAAACTTCAAATGGAAAGCGGGGAAGCTTACAGTTTTGCCGCGACACAGGTTCATCAGGAACGGTCAAGCTGTTATCGGGGGCATTCCATCATGCTGGGGGGAAGGTTGGCCCGGCTCGATCATCGATCCTTTCTGGATGGGGAGGGGGCTGAATGTTTTTTAAACGGGCTTTTTATGGGAGGAAATAACCAGCTCCTCGATCATCGGATCAGAGTTGATCACCTCAAACCTCACAGCAAGAGCGATCAAATTTTTAAAGGAATTCTGGATGGCAAATCGAAGGGAATTTTTAATGGCATGGTGGTTGTTCATCAGGGAGCCCAATATTCGGATGCCCATCAGCAGATCAAAAATCTTCTCCTATCGGAAGGAGCCGAGGCTTGTCCTGAACCCCAGCTCAAAATTTTAAACAACGACGTCAAATGCAGTCATGGCGCCACCGTGGGGGAATTGGACAAAAATAGTCTCTTTTATCTCCGGTCGAGAGGGCTTTCTGAAGAGGGGGCAAAAAGTCTTTTAACCTATGCTTTTGCCGGCGAGGTTTTGGATCAATGTTCGTGGAAACCTTACCGGGAACAGGTTAGAAAATTGGTTGTCCAGAGGCTTGCCCAAAGTGAATTTTTGGAAAGTGAGGAAGTGTGATGTTAATGCCTGCGAAAAACCCGATCACCTCCTTTGATGTGAGAAAAGTCCGGAAGGATTTTCCTGCGCTGGAGCTTTTGATACGGGGAAAGCCGCTCGTCTACCTGGACAACGGCGCTTCAACGCAAAAACCGTCAGCCGTTTTGGAGGCGATGGATGATTTTTACCGGAGCCGTTATGCGAACGTCCATCGGGGCGTTTATGAACTCTCCGAAAAAGCCACCCAAAGTTTTGAGGAAACCCGTGACAAAGTCAAAAACTTTATCCATGCAGGCGACCGGAAAGAAATCATTTTTGTGCGGGGAACCACCGAAGGAATCAATCTGGTGGCCCATTCCTTTGCACGCCCCCGCCTCCAGGAGGGGGACGAGGTTTTGATCACCGCCATGGAGCACCATGCCAATATTGTCCCCTGGCAGATGATCTGCGCTGAAAAAAAAGCCCGTCTCCGTGTGGTCCCCATGGATGCCACCGGCACTTTAATGGTCGATCATCTCGACAGTTATTTAACAGACAAAACCCGGATTTTGTGTGTGGCTCATGTGTCCAATGCGCTGGGAACCATCAATCCGCTGGAAACGATCATTCACAAAGCGCATAGGATGGGCATTCCGGTACTCGTTGACGGAGCCCAGGCTGTTCCGCATCTGCTGGTGGACATGCAGGAACTCGGTTGCGATTTTTATGTTTTTTCGAGCCATAAAATGTATGGACCAACAGGAATCGGCATTGTTTACGGCAAAAAAGAATTATTAGAGGCGATGTCTCCTTATCAAGGGGGGGGAGATATGATTTCTTCGGTGACTTTTGAGAAAACAACCTACAACGACCTCCCCTATAAATTTGAAGCAGGAACCCCCGCCATCGCTGAGGCTATAGGGCTGGGAGCCGCCATTGATTATCTTCAGGCAATCGGCATGGAGTCGATCAATTCTTTTGAGAACGAGTTGTTGGCACATGCCAGAGAAGAGTTGAATAAAATTCCAAAGCTCAAACTCATTGGAGAGGCTTTTTGCAGATCTTCCATTTTTTCTTTTACAATCGATGGAATCCATCCCCATGACATCGCTTCCATCCTGGATCGGGAGGGGATTGCGGTGAGAGCAGGACATCATTGCGCGCAACCGGTGATGGATTTTTTCAAAATTCCGGCAACGGTCCGCGCCTCGTTGTCATTTTATAACACCCGGGAAGAAATCGATGCATTGGTGAGGGGGATTTACAAGGTTTTGGATATATTTGGATAAAAGCGAGCACCTGGCTTTGCCAGTGCGAGCGCAGGGTTTGGGGCCATTGTTGGCCCGATAAAAATAAGATAAATGTGAGTAACAACATTAAAGGGCCAACAGGGCCCCAAATATAATGTCTGAGCTCCGCGAACTATACCAGGATATGATCCTGGACCACAGCCAGCATCCCCGCAACAGGGGGAAACTGGAAAAAGCAACCCATCATGCTGACGGCTTCAACCCCTTATGCGGCGACAAGGTGAAAATTGATTTGATGGTCGATAACGGAACCATCAAAGACATTCGTTTTGAGGGAAGCGGCTGTGCGATTTCAACAGCATCGGTCTCCCTCTTGACAGAAGCGATCAAGGGAAAGAGCGAAAGAGAAATTGAAATACTTTTTGGAAAATTCCATGATCTTGTCACCGGAAAAAATGAGAATTCAGGGGAATCGGACAATTTGGGGAAGCTCGCTGTTTTTCAAGGGGTGCGCGAGTTTCCCATGCGAGTCAAATGTGCCACCCTTTCGTGGCATACTTTGCTGGCGGCTTTAAAAAATGAAAAAAAAGTGGCCACAACGGAGAAATAAAATGTAGGGGCGAATCTTGTATTCGCCCCATTTGAAGGGCGATCATAAAGATCGCCCCTACGAAACCATGGATTCAATAAATCAAACATTGAAAGACAAAATCGTCGAGGTTCTTAGAAACATCTACGATCCGGAAATTCCGGTCAATATTTATGATTTGGGCTTGATTTATGATGTCCAGGTTGATCCGCAAAATGCGGTCACCCTTCAGTTTACCCTCACCTCTCCGAATTGCCCGGCCGCGCAGTCACTCCCATCGGAAATGGAAACCAAAATCAGGAGCATCGCTCAAGTCTCTGACGTCAAACTCGATCTGGTTTGGGAACCAGCTTGGGGACCTGACAAGATGAGTGAGGCCGCCCGTCTGCAATTGGGGATGTTTTAGAAGATGACATTACGACCTATTTACCTCGATTACAACGCCACCACCCCTATGGACCCCAGGGTCCTGGAGGCGATGATCCCCTACTTTTCCGAAAAATTCGGCAACGAAGCAAGTCGAACTCATCTTTATGGATGGGAAGCTTGTGAGGCGGTCAAACAGGCGCGTGAAATCATTGCAAAATGCATTGGAGCGCAAAATCCGGAGGAAATTATTTTTACAAGTGGGGCTACCGAATCAAACAACCTGGCTATCAAAGGTCTGGTGCGAGCCAGTGGAAAAAAACCGGCCCATATCATCACGCAAAAAACAGAACACAAATGCATTCTGGAATCAGGCGCGGCTCTTGAGAGAGAGGGGCATCAAGTCACTTATCTGGATGTCAGTCCTGAGGGGCTTGTCGATCCTCACGATGTCAAAAAAAATATTCGCGATCATACAGTCCTCTGTTCCATCATGACAGCCAACAACGAAATCGGCACGATCCAGCCGATTGCCGAGATCGCGGCGATTTGCCATTCCCGCGGAGTTCTTTTTCATTCGGATGCGGTGCAGGCGATCGGAAAAATTCCGGTGAACGTCGAACAAGAGGGGATTGATTTGATGAGCATTTCTGCTCACAAAATTTACGGCCCAAAAGGGATGGGGGCCTTGTATGTTGGTTTAAAAAAACCACCGATCCCTTTGCAGGCTTTGATGGATGGAGGGGGGCATGAACGAAAAAAACGCTCCGGAACCCTGAACGTGCCGGGTATAATTGGGCTGGCTAGGGCTTTGGAAATCTGTTGTGAAGAGAGAGAAAAAGAGTCGATCCGCCTTATCGCTTTGCGTGATCACTTTATAAAAACCCTCCAACAAAAATGTGAAGGAATCAGGCTGAATGGTCATCCCACTCTCAGACTCCCGAACAACATTAATCTCACAATCGATTACGTTCCGGCGGAAGAACTGATAACATCCCTGCCGGAGCTTGCTTTCTCCACCGGATCGGCCTGTGGATCGGGAGAGCCGGAACCCTCCACCGTCATTAAAGCGCTGGGATTGACTGACGAGCAGGCAAATGCCACGGTTCGATTCGGCTTGGGACGGTGGACGACAAAAGAAAATATTGATGATGCAGTTGATAAAATCAGCGAGAGCGTTAAAAAGATAAGAGGCCAATCGATCCAATATGAAATGGCCCAGCAAGGAGTGTAATGGAATCACGTCTTCAAGGTGTTAAATCAATCATCGCCGTCGCCTCAGGCAAAGGGGGAGTCGGCAAGTCGACCATTGCGGTCAACTTGGCCTGCGCCCTTTCACAACTGGGTCACAAAGTAGGACTTTTGGATGCGGATATTTATGGCCCCAGTCAGCATATTATGCTGGGACTTAAAAATGCCGTCCCCACGATTGATCATGAAAAAAAGATTCTGCCGATCAAGCAGTATGGCCTCGACGTGATCAGTTTTGGTTTTTTTGTCAAACCGGAAGAAGCGGTTGTCTGGCGGGGGCCGCTGGCCGCCCGGATGCTGCAACAATTTTTAGACGACGTCCGCTGGGGAGAATTGGATATCATGATTGTCGATATGCCGCCGGGAACGGGAGATATTCAACTTTCTCTCACTCAACTGTTGTCGGTTACCGGTGCTCTGATTGTATCAACGCCGCAGGATGTGGCTCTCGCTGATGCAGTGAAAGGGGTGAGCATGTTTCAGAAAGTTAATGTGGATATTTTGGGAATTGTGGAAAACATGAGCTACTTTGAATGCCCCGAGTGTCATCATCAAACCCCTATTTTTTCCCGTGAAGGGGGAAGAAAAAAAGCTGATGAACTTAAGGTTCCTTTTTTGGGGGAAATTCCGCTTGAAACGGCCACCCGCTCCGCCGGTGATGAAGGGCTTCCGATCATTCTTAAAGATGAAAAATCAGCACAAGCCAAACGTTTTTTGGAGATCGCCCAAAAAATTCATCAGCAGACAATGGAAAATATGAAAAAAGGGCCTCGCATTGACATCAACCCCATAGTGTCTCCAAAAATGACATCCCCATTTAACGTATAGGACCCAATGCGCGAGCCATCAAACAAAAAGAAAATAGAAAAGTTTATGAAAGAGCTTGGTCGCATGACCAAAAAGAAGGGGCGGGTTTATTTAACAGGAGGTGCAACCGCGGTTCTTCTTGATTGGCGCGATACGACCATTGATATCGACATCAAGCCGGTTCCCGAGACGGACGAAATTTTTAGGGCCATTGCTGAACTTAAAAATGACATCGATATCAACATTGAGTTAGCCTCGCCCGGGGAATTTATTCCTCCGCTGCCGGGATGGGAGGACCGCTCCATTCTTATTAAAAGCGAAGGATCCCTCCATTTTTTCCATTATGACCCGTATGCCCAGGCCCTGGCCAAAATTGAGAGAGGACATGATCAAGATCAAAAGGATGTCCATGAATTACTTTCCCGGGGGCTTATTAACCGAGAAACTTTGCTAAGCCTCTTTGAGTCCATACGCCCCCAACTGATTCGATATCCAGCCATCGATCCGGAAGAATTTGAAGCCAAAGTGAGGGAGGTTCTTCAAACATGACCGATCTTAAAAACAGCCTCCCCGGCGAAGATTTGGTTGTTAAAGGCTTGCAAGATCTTTCGAAGGGGATCTTCTCCATCGAATCTCTTTTGATATTGATTGGCGCTCCTCGCTTACGCCGCCTCGGCGTTTCGATTTCTCCTAAAAAAAATCTGCCTCCTTCCCCTGAACATGCCCTCTATGCCCGTCTTCAAGGTGAAAACGCAAAGAGCGCCCATAGCCGGTATAACTCCCTGATTCGCCGATTGGTCAGTTTTGAAAGGGCCTTGGAAAGGATAAAAAAAAAGTAACCAGATTTTACCGCGAAGGCAAAATGATTTTCTTCGTCTTACTTCCAAACAGCTTGATCCATTCGCCAAACACCAAAACCCCTTTCTTCATCAAGGCATCAATATGTTCTTTTGTTTCATTTTTGATTTGATGAGGATTGATTTTGTCCGTGAGAAATTCCAGTTCAGCCTGATTGGTGGGAACCTTGAGCCAGCGTTCGATCATCGCTTGATCAACTTCTAGATGAAATTGCAAAGCATAGGCCTTATTTGAAAATCGAAAAGCCTGATTTTTGCACAAAGGAGAAGAGGCCAGATGAGAAGCTCCGTTTGGAATGTCGAAAGTATCCCCATGCCATTGAAAAACCTGCTTGATCCCATTCAGATGACGAAGGAGTGGATCCTTTTTCCCCTCTTCAGTCAAGGTCAGCGGATACCAGCCGATTTCTTTCTGGCCGTTGGGAACAACCTTTGCCCCCAACGCGCGCGCCATCAGCTGGGCCCCCAGGCAGATGCCCAGAATCGGCATTTTTTCATCCAGCGCTTTCCGGATGAAATCGACTTCATGGGCAAGGTAAGGATACTTTTCCACTTCGTCGCAGTTCATCGGCCCCCCCAGAATAATCAGGCCGTCATAGCCTTGAAGAGTCGGCTTAAAATGGGGATGCCGGCCAAAATTCACATACTTGATCCGAAAGCCCGACTTTTTTAAAAGAGGATTGAGCGTCCCCAAAAGTTCATGAGGAACATGCTGGCAGACCAGGATTTTTTTCATGAACCCCCCTTCATTTTTCTTGACCCTGTTTGATTATTCATGCTCTTTTGTTTTTTTACCCATGAAAATTTTGATCCTTCTTTTATTAATAGCCAGTTCAACCAGCTGGGCGGTTGATTGGCAAAAACAGTTCATTGCCTCTCTCAAAAACGGGAGCATTTTAGTTAAAAACGGTCAGGGACGAATTATTTTGGAACATCGCACCGACGAAAGTTTCATCCCCGCCTCCACCATCAAAATAGCCACAGCCGCCTGTGCCCTTCATGAACTGGGCTCCCACTATCATTTTAAAACCGAATTCTTTCTCACTCCACAAAATATTTTAGCAGTTAAAGGATATGGAGATCCACTGCTTGTTTCCGAAGAGATAGTGAAAATTGCCCAATCGCTTAAAAGAAAAGGTTTAAGCACGATTGAAGGGATTGTTTTGGATGCTTCTTATTTTGATCCTCAAATTGTGATCGACGGCGCTTCCCAGTCAACCAATCCCTACGATGCCTTGAACAGCGCTCTGCTGGCCAACTTCAACACTATTTCTGTCAAAAAATTCAAAAACGGTAAAATTGTTTCTGCCGAAGCGCAGACTCCGCTCACCCCTATTGCCCTGCAAGCAGGAAAAAAATTGAGAGCGGGGACTCATCGGATCAATCTAGCCTTTGATCGGGATCGTTCAATCCGCTATGTAGGGGAATTACTCAAAACCTTTCTTGAAAAAGAAGGGGTTCAAGTAAACGGAGAAATAACACCGGGGGTGGTCCCCCAGGATGCGTCCCTTTTTTACACTCATTACAATTCTCTCCCCTTGACTGAAGTGCTCCGGGGACTGCTGGAATTTTCCACCAACCTGACATCCAATCAACTCTTTCTCGTCATGGGGGCCAAAAAATTGGGGGCTCCCGCTACAGTCGAAAAAGGAGTGCGCGTTCTCACTCAGTTTTTAAACCAGCAGATGGGATGGAGCCACTTTCATATTGAAGAAGGATCGGGACTTTCCAGAAAAAACCGGGTGACCGCTCGTCAAATGATGAAACTGCTCGATTACTTTGAACCGTATCGGGATCTCCTTCCCATCAAAGACCATTTTTTTCAGGCCAAAACGGGGACCCTCAATGGAGTCAATACGTATGCCGGTTACTTCTCTCTCCCTAATGGAAATGATATCAAGTTTGTGATGTTGATTAACGATCAGGTCCCTTACGAATACAAATTTCAACTGGCCAAAAAACTTTACGACAATTTGGTAAAGCTTCAGTGATGGGTGGCCCGATCCCTAAGGGATCCCTTTGGGACTGGGGGCCCCCCAATGAGCGCCTGCAGATGGAGCCACAAAACAATCAACTTTAGTTGAAGAAGCTTATCGACATCGAAGCCGTCGATGGGGGGTAAGGAGGGACAGGACCGGTCACTGAAGCTTGATACAATCTGAATAAAAGCAGTAGACAGTAATGAGAAGAGAGGTGTAAAAAGTCTCACGATGCTTTTACAAGTCCTTAAATCAAAGATCCATCGAGCCGTGGTGACGGATGCCAATGTTGACTACGAAGGATCGATTACTCTCGATCACGATCTCATGGAAGCGTCCGGGTTGTATGTGAATGAGATGGTCCATATCTGGGACGCCACGGAAGGACATCGCCTTTACACCTACTGCATGCCCCCTGCCCCGCGTGGATCAGGGACGGTCTGCATTAATGGGGCCGCCGCCAGACTTATTCAAAAAGGGCACATTATTATCATCACCAGTTTTATCAATCTCACGCAGGAAGAGTACAAAAAGCATCAGCCACAGAAAGTAATTGTTGACGCGCAAAATCGGATCAAGCAGATCAAGCATGAATAAATGAAAGCCTACCGTATTCACAACTACGGTCCTCCTGAAGTTCTTCAATTAGACGAAATCCGGGAACCGGCTCCCCAATCAAATGAAGTTAAAATCGAGGTAAAAGCCTCCGGCCTCAATCACCTGGATGTCTGGGTCAGAGCGGGAACTCTGGGAATCAAACTCCCTCTGCCATTAATTCCAGGGGCCGATGCCGCCGGTGTTGTTGTTGAAACAGGACCTCAGGTTAAAAAATTCAAAAAAGGGGACAAGGTTTTTGTCAACCCGGGATACGGCTGTGGTTCATGCAACTGTTGCCAGGAAAATAATGAAGCCCTCTGCCTTGACTATCAAATTATCGGGGAACATGGGAACGGTACTCATTGCCAATTTATTTGTCTTTCGGAAAAACAGATTTTCCATCTCCCGCCCAATCTCACCTTTGAAGAGGGGGCCGCTTTTCCTCTTGTCTTCATGACTTCGTATCAGATGCTAGCGGTCAAGGGGCGATTGCAGAAGGGGGAAACGGCGTTGATCATGGCGGGAGGGAGTGGCATCGGATCGGCAGGGATTCAAATTGCCAAAGCGCTTGGCGCTCAAGTTATCACGACCATTGGCTCCGAAGAACATAAAACAAAAGTGAAAGAACGGGGGGCTGATTTTGTGATCGATCATTACAGGGAAGATATTGCCCAAAAAGTCAAAGAATTAACAGACGGTCGTGGAGTGGATGTGATACTGGAACATGTGGGAGCCAAGGTTTGGTTGTCCTGTCTTAAGTCACTGGCCAAAGGGGGAAGGCTGGTGACCTGCGGCGGAACTACAGGGGCTGAAGTTTCCATCAATCTGCGGCACCTTTTTATCAAACACCATTCCATTATCGGCTCTACCATGGGAAACCGGTCCGATCTGGAGATCTGCGCACAATTGATGGCTGAAGGAAAATTAAAACCGATCATTCATCAAGTGCTTCCTTACACTCAACTCAAACAAGCCCATCAAATAATTGAAAAGGGGAAAATTTTTGGGAAAGTAGTATTGAATTGGAATAAAGTGTGATCTGTCACGCCAATAATTGTCTCGCAATGGGGTCAACCGCAAACTCTTCTTGGACCTGTTAAACTCCGATTTTCCAAATATTTTTTTCCAGAAAAGCCTCGATGGTTTGCCGATTGGCTTTGTTGATGAGGTTTGAATGGGATAATCTGTTTTCTTTTGCGTATTTGGCCAGAGGAATGATTTTTTTGCCTTCCAAATAGGCCAATCGCTTGTGATAACTGTTTGTCAGGGCCTTTCCGACAATTTCCTCCATAATGGTCGTGCGCCCTTTTTCATCAAATTCCTTGAACGCATCATAATACATTTTTCTATCAATGAATTTGATGTTGATGGAAACATAGCCTTCCCGCAAGAGTGCATAGTTGTTGATGACCCGACCGATGCGGCCATTTCCATCAACAAAAGGGTGGGTGTGTTCAAAAGTTAAGTGTAACTTTGAGATTCGCTTGATGATGTTCATGTGAGCCGTTGCCTGATACTCGGCAAGCATTTTTTCAAGACGAACAACGACTTCTTTCGGTGCGGGAGCGATGTGGCTCCCCACGCGGACATATTCTTTTTCTTTCCTGAATCTGCCGGCGATATCATCACGGATATTGGAGATCAGCATTTTGTGAAGCGACAAAATGACATCGAGAGTTAATTCCTGCTCTTTGGATCTTTTCTCCATGTAGGTCACAACCCGCGCCAGATTTTTCGTTTCGAAAATTTCCCGTTCGGTGATGTATCGGTCCAAGTCAATCTGCAAAAGAATTTTCTCGGTCTCTTCAAGGCTCAAGGTACTGTTTTCAATGGCATTGGAGTTGTATACCTGCTCAGCAACTTCGGCTTCGGAAATCAACGTGATCAAGGCTTCTTTTCCGGTAGAAACCCTGTAGTACCTTTCGCGAAGGGAATTGATCTTACTAAAAATGTGGAGAATCTTAGGCATGACCTGCCTTATTGAAAGCACGTAAAATTACTTCAAATTATAAGTATATTCACGTTTTTGTCAATTTAATCGTGAAAATACAATAAAAATTGAGCACTATTCACGGTATTGGCAAGTCTGGCAAAGGCTCAAAGCGCTTGGAGTCCATACACTGTAGATGGCATCATTTCGACTGGACCTGCTTCCCCTTCCCAAAACACTTTCTACAAAAGCCTTAAAAAAACTCCCGAATTTTCTTCTCCCAGGAGGATTTGTTCCACTGCTGCGGCCCAACGATCTTTTTAACAATGACCCCTTCTTTGTTGATCAAAAAACTCTCCGGCAGTCCGTAGGAGCCATAGAGGTCGGCAATGGTTTGGTCCGGGTTGAGGTAAACAGGAAAATCAAAATAAATTTTTTTCCGAAAAGCATCAATCGCCTTTTTTCCTTTTTCGTCCATCGAAACGGCCAGCAAAACAAAATCGGTCCCCTTCATCTTATTGAATAATTCATTAAGAAGCGGGAATTCACTAACACAAGGGGAACACCAGCTGGCCCAAAAATGAACCAAAACCACCTTCCCCTTCAACTCGGACAGGCGCACTTCTCTCCCCTCTTCATCTTTTACAGTAAAATCGGGAGCCATTTGCCCAACGACAGCATTGTGGGACTGGGAATTATTTTGAATAAAAAACCAGTAAAGGATGGTCAGCGCCAATAAAACAGACAGGAACAGAACACGGTTTTTCATAACCCAACCTGTAGGCCAAATAAAACGAGGGGTCAAGACTGTCGTTGGGTAATCCATTCGATTGTCCCCTTCTCAATCAACTCTCGTGTTCTTTGCACTTGTCGCTCCGCTTCAACTTCACTCCATCCCAGATAGGATTGGGACAGGCCAGCCACTTCATGCAGAAGAGATTCCGCCACTTCTTTCCCCCCCATCCAGAGGGGAAAACGCCTAAAGACTATATCATCCAGGGTGCAGGGAAGATGATGTGCCAACTTCCACTTTAACCACTGATCGGTAAAACGCCCCCAGAGGGGTTTTCCTTCAGACCGCTTTTGATAATCAGCCGGCTGTGAAAGCGGTTTTTGAGACTCGCAATTATTTTCTTTGCTTTTGGGAAAAACAAAACGGGCCAGTTCCTGCGAGATTTTTCGAAAAGTGGTATATTTTCCACCGGCCATGAAAACAACACCGGCCGGATTCCTCCAGATCTCATGTTCGCGGGAGGTTTTGGCCTCGCTTGCCTCTCCTGTATCCAGAAGAGGGCGCACACCGGCATAGGTCATCATAATGTCCGATAAACCAATTCTGGCTTTGGGAAAATAGGTCTCCAGAACTTTAAGTAAATAATGGATGTCCCTTTTATCAGCCAACACCTCCCCCGGATCGCCGCGGCAGGGGGAATCGGTTGTTCCGACAATCACTACCTCGGCTCCTTTACCCAAATCTTTGCGCGGAATACAAAAAACAATCCGGCCATCCGGCGCATACATGACAAGACACTGCTCCACCGGAAAACGATTCCAGGGAATAATGAGATGAATCCCCTTGCTCGGTTTTAACTTTCTGCCGGCCCCCCCCACCACTTGGGTTCCAAAAATCTCTGTCCAGGGGCCGACACAGACAATCACTTCTTTGGCTTTGACCGAAAAAGTTTGTGACGATTCCCCCTTTTGCAGAGGGAGCTGGTCCTGAAGATGGACCCGATAAGAATCCCTCTCCCCCCCGGTCAATTGAACGTCAGAGGCTTTCACATAATTCAGAGCCAACGCTCCTCGGCGATACGCATCGAGAAGTGTTTCCAAAACAAGTTCGTCGTCTAACATCATCGCATCGGGATAATAGTAGCTTCCTTTCAGTCCTTCTTCCTTAAGCGATGGAAAAAGTTTGAGGGTTTCTTCCTTAACATGGCGTCCATGAAAAAAGGGGGTTTTAAAAAAACTTAAACCATCATACAAAAAAAGCCCCAAGCCGATCAGGGCGGTCATTCGGGATCCCGGAGGGGCTTTTTTTCTGGCATAAATGGGAACATTAAATTCAACCGGTTTGACAAGGTGGGGATGGGTGGTCAGGAGCCAGTGACGCTCCGCCAACGCTTCAAACACCAGATGAAAATCGGCCATTTCCAGATAGCGAAGCCCTCCATGAATCAGCTTGCTGGAACGGCTGGAGGTGCCGCTGGCAAAATCCCCCTTTTCAACCAGGAGAGAAGAAATGCCCCGAATGGCCAACTCGCGGGCCAATCCGGCTCCCACAATCCCCCCTCCGATAATCACCGCGTCAAAGGAGGGTTCCTCCCCCTCCGAAAAACGGGCAAGAGCTTCCGCTCGCGTGTGAATGTTAAACGGCGGATATTCCATGGAGGGGAGTAATTAACTGATATTGATACAAGAATCAATAAATGTTGCTTGCACTTCATGATTTATGAATCTTTTCCGCACAGCGGGCGGCAAAGGCCATGATCGTGATTTGCGGATTGACTCCCAGGGAAGTTGGAAAAACTGATCCATCGGCAATCCAGAGATTTTCAATTCCATGAACCTGCATCTCTTCATTCACTACAGAAGAACGGGGATCGATTCCCATCCGGCAGGTTCCCAAAGGATGGAAGGCGGCTGATTCCAAATGCCGTCTCTTGATTTTTTGGTTGATCATTTCTTCAAGTTCTTCCGGTGAAGAAATTTCAGAGACTGTCCAGAGAGTGGGATAAACTTTTTTTGCCCCCGCCGCAAAAAGAATTTGTCCCAGAATTTTAAGCCCCTTGATGAAAAACTCCATTTCTCTTTTGCCCAGCCTATAATAAATCAGCGGCCGACCGCCTGGACCTGAATAGACTCGTCCCCGGGGACCATCATGAACCAAAAAACCAAAAACGCCGATATGCCGATAGTGTCGCATGATCTCGGCATGTTTTTCCTGAATATGATTTATGCTGTTGGCCATCAGCCACGGCGGAAAAAAAACAGTTTCGTACATCGTCCCTCGGGACAAGGTCCCGTCAGTCTGAAAATCGCTCAAACCATACCCCTGAGGGACCCCCCGATGGCCGTCAATCACCTCATCAAAAAGCCCCATCATTTTCGCGGTGGGATGAATGGTCAGGTTTTTGCCCACTTGACCGCTTCCCCCCTCTAACCGACTTCGTTTAAGCAACAGGGGAGTTGAAAGAGTCCCGCAAGCGAGGACCACTTTTTGGGGATAAAGGGTCAAACGGGACCGGCCGCAAGAGGCTTCGATTTTGTAGATCCGATCATACTGGGCATGGAGTTTTTCCACACGACAGTGAGAATACAAACGGGCTCCCGCCGCAAAAGCGAGAGGAAGATAACTCCGCTCCATGCTCTGTTTGGCGCCGGTGGGACAACCAAAAATGCAAACGCCGCTTCCCTGACAGCCGGGTGCATTGCGAATGAGAGGCTCCCCCTGCCACCCCAATTTTTCAATGCCTCTTTTGATGATCCGGTTATTTCCTCCCAAAATCTGATCGGGAACCGGTTTGACACCGAGTACTTTTTCCACCGATTCAAAATAAGGACTCATTAAGGCCGATGAAAAAGGGAGATCAAATTCGTCATTCCATTTTTTAAAAACAGCCTCCGGCGTTCTAAAACAGGTGCCGGAATTAATTACGGTAGTCCCCCCCACACATTTGCCGGTGGGGAGAAGAATCATCGGAACCCCCACCGTAGTGACAAATCCCCCATCCCGGTAAATAGTGATGTTGCGTTGATAAGTACTGGCATTCTGAAATGTGGATCGATCAAAAAATCCCCCCTCTTCCAGAATCACCACCTCGTGTCCTTTTTCAGCCAGTTCCTTGGCCACCACAGCTCCTCCCGCTCCGGAACCGATGACGCAAATTTCAACCGAGAGTTCGAGGTCACGGGAGGGAAGGGGTTGTATACCTGATTGGTGGGGCGATTCGCGAATCGCCCCTACTCGATCTTCAAACCCCCATTGTTTTGAAATTTCCGGATTCGAATAATAGGCCGCATAAATAAAAACCTGAAGCGGACGAAAAAAAAGATACCGTCCATACCACCGGCTCTCCCCCCATTTTTTGATGATTTTGTAACGCGTTGAATAATCCAGACGAGAAAAGGGTTTAAGATGAAAAAAGAGGCTAGTTAGTTCAATCCACCAGACAACGATTTGCAACAAAATCCGGGCAAACGGATGACAGCGCTTTAAACCCTCTCGAATAGTTTTTAAAAAATAGTCAGTCCGAAGAGGATGATCTTTTAAAACTTCCTCCGTAATTAATGCGGAGGCGATCTGGAGAAGAACACGTTCTAAACTAGACATTGATGTCTAGTTTAGAATCTTTATTAAAAATTTCAATTAATTAAGGATGAATAGAAACAATGATCCAGGGGCCTCCCGCCGTAGGCTGCAGATCATAGTCCATGGAGTAGTTGAGCGCCCGGATGGAAACTGTATGAGAAGAAGAACTAAATTTAAAAAGGGTCGTATCGGTAATTAACATCCGATCCATCAACTTTTCAACGTCAGTAATACCATGCCTCCCTTCGGCAATTTTGGAATCATGGATGCACTGGCGCGCAATATCGCGTCGTTTATTTTTTACAGCCCACCAAAAAGTCCGTACACTCTTTTCAGCCGATGTTAAATCAGGGGGAGAAAAACCAAGAGTTAAGTGGGGATCTTTGATCGGTCCTGCAGGATAAGTTGTTTCTTCTTCAAATAAAAAATCACCATACAGGACCCCCAAAAAAAGCCCCGAGAAAACGAGTAACAAGAACAGCGAAGAAGAGTTCAAGGAGATATAATATATCTCCCAAGCCAGGATTTATTGTATCGCTTTTCTTACCCCTTGACAACCCCTAGCGGCTTTAACTGCGCGACAATCCGGGCTAGCCCCCCCTTTTCGACTACCTCCACTACGTGCGCTACATCTTTATAAGCCTCCGGAATTTCCTCCCCAATCGTCCGAAAACTGTCAGCCTTTATAATAATTCCCTGCTCTTCCAACTCTTTGATAATCGGCCTCCCCTGAATGCTTTTTAAGGCCTTGTTTCGACTCATCACCCTTCCAGCGCCATGACAGGAGGAACCAAAAACCTCGTCAAACGCCTGCCCCGTTCCGACCAGAACATACGAATAGCGCCCCATGTCGCCCGGAATCAAAACAGGCTGACCGCTCTTTTGATAAGCCTCCGGAGTTTCCGGATGCCCCGGCGGGAAAGCGCGCGTGGCCCCTTTGCGATGGACGAGAACTTTTTTCTCCTCCCTATTATAGGGGCTAGCGTCGCCCTCTCCACCGGCAAAGCCGGATGGAGCCTCCCCCTCAACGCCTTCCGGGCTTGGTGAATCTCCCCGGAAGAACCCAGGGCGTAAGCCCGGGAGGCAAGTCCGGGGAGATTCACTCACGCGATGATTTTCAAATTTGGCGATGTTGTGGCAGACATCATAAACCACCTCCATTCCCAGATCCTTATCGTTCATTTTCAAGAGATGACCAAACACCTTGCGAACCTGGTGGGCAATCACCTGACGGTTGGCAAAAGCAAAATTGGCCACCGCCGCCATGGCCGACAAATAACGGCGTCCCTCTTCCGACCCGATTGGCGCGCAACAAAGCTGGGGATCGGGGAGATCAATGCCATATTTTTTGCTGGCCTGAAGCATGATCCCCAAATGGTCATCGCAGGTCTGGTGGCCAACCCCGCGCGAACCGCAATGAATCGTCACACAGATCTGATTTGGAAAAAGCCCCAGAAAAGCTGCTTTTTCTTCGTCAAAAATCTGGGAAACAAAATCTATTTCCAGAAAATGATTCCCCGACCCCAATGTTCCCAACTGATCAGCCCCCCTTTTCTTGGCCCGTGCCGATACACCATCCGGATCGGCCCCCGGAAGAGCCCCCTCGGCTTCCAGATGTTTCAAATCTTCTTTTTGCCCAAAACCGCAACCGACAGCCCACTCCGCCCCTTGAACAAAAAGTTTTTTGTAATCGGATTCGGAAAGGGGGGGATGAAGGCCGCTGGAACCAACGCCTGAAGGAATTTTTTGATAAAGATGATTGACCAGATTCTTTAATTCCGGTTTGACCTGATCCAGAGAAAGATGGGATTTTAAGAGACGAACACCACAATTAATGTCGTAACCCACCCCTCCCGGAGAGACAATCCCATTATCCAGATCAAAAGCGGCAACCCCCCCGATGGGAAAACCGTATCCCCAATGAATATCAGGCATCGCCAGCGAAGCCTTGAGAATACCGGGAAGGGTGGCTACGTTCGCTACCTGTTGAAGACACATATCGTCTTTGATTCCTTTGTAGAGGATTTCATCCACATAGACTATCCCCTCCACCCGCATCTTTCCCTGCTTGGGAATGCGAATACGGCAGTCATCAATCCGTTCAACATCAAACATCAAAAATCACCCGTCCTTTCCACTTGCCATTCTCCTCCCATACTTTCAATTGATGATAGGTTGCCCCCTTGATTCCCAACTTGATCTGATGCCGGGCCGGATCAATCTTTTCCCCTTCAAGGGTCACAACCAGCTTCTCCTCATTTATCACCTGAACTTTCACCGATGAAAAAAGAAAATGGTCCGCGTCAAAAAGATAGAGCAATTCGTTCAATAACCCTTGAAACTTTTCCTCCCAAGAGGGCTTCTTGATCTCCAAAGTTTTTTGGTGAACTCCCCTGATGGATTGACGATCACAAACCAAATCACAAAAAATTTCTCCTCCCCCCTGGTAGAGCTCTTCAAGGGAATCAGCCATGAATTCAATCCCGACATCGGCGGTATGATCGATAAATTGAAAGTGATAGCCCATAATTTATACTTGCCATTCAACCCGAAATTGGCGAATCTCAGCCCAGTTCTTGTTTTTAACATTTTTCAAGGAAAGGGAAAAGCCATGAGTGATGTTCTTGTTGTTGCTTCAAAAATCAAAAAATATGCCAAGGAGAAAGGACAGGTCAACACGTCATCCTCCACCATGGAGGCCTTGAGTCAAAAGGTAATGCAAATCGTCGACAAAGGGATCGAAAATGCCAAAGCGGACGGCCGTAAAACACTGATGGATCGGGATATCCCCAATCTTACCCTCTAAAAAATTGAAGCGGGGCTATCGAGCTGGTTTGCGAAGCGCTTCCCGCATGAGGCGTGCTTTTTCGTAAAGAGTTGAAAATTCTGGATCGGTATCCACGTGATGCCGCTCCATCACCCGGAGGGCGGCGTCCGGCTCCTGACGACGAAGGTAGAGAATGCAAATGTCGCGAATCAGGGGATGGTTTTTGGGCTTGTGGGGAAGCATCAATTCGTAGATCCGCAATAAGTCGTCATACTGCTTGTTCAAACGGAATTCCCGCGACAAGATCTCATACTGCTCCAGCGCTTCATTCATCATCCCGGCATTCTGGTAGATTTCCGCCAGCTTTCGGCGGTTGGCGGCGGTGGGATTGACTTCCAGCAGTTTTCGGCTGGTTTCAATCAACTGGTCTTTATCCCCGCGCGACTCAAAAAAATTCATGGCGATCCGGTATTGGCCGACCATGTCCTGTGTCATGCCGATCTTTGAATAAAGTGCGGCCAGTTTCAGATTGATTTCAACGAGTGTCGGCTTGATTTTGAGGATGTTCTTGTAGGCGGCGACCGCTTTCAAAAAAAAATTTTCCTTCTCGAACGATTCCGCAACCCTTTTGTAGCTTAAAACGGCGTTGTCAATATCCCGCGCCTTGAAATAAGTCTCGGCAATTTTCAGCCAGATGCGCTGGTCGTCCGGATGTTTCTCCGACAGGGAAATATATTCGGACAACAATTTCTCGTATTTGTTCTTTTGAAAAAGGCGGGAGAAAACCTCTTTCACCTTTTTTTGTTGTTGATTTAATCCAAACATTATTAAGGGGGGCCCCGTCGACCCTTTAAAGTTGCCATTCGCATTTATTTTGTTTTTTTTCGGGCCTCCGATGGCCCCCAAACCCCCGCACCTCGCACTGGCAAAGCCAGATGCGAGGTTTATTTGCTCCTGTTTACCAGTTCCTTTTTCGCGATCACTTTCACCACCGCTTCCAGCCCCAATAAATAACTATTGGCCCCAAAACCGCAGATCTGCCCCACCGCCACGCTGGAAACATAGGAATGATGCCGAAACGTTTCCCGCTGATAGATATTGGACAAGTGAACTTCCACCGTGGGAATCCCCATCGCCGCAATCGCATCGCGAATAGCAACACTCGTATGGGTATAAGCGGCCGGATTGATGATGATTCCCTGGAATTTTTTTTTGGCTTCCTGAATTTTTTCTATAATTTCTGCCTCGTTGTTGGATTGAAAACAAGAAACCTCTACCCCCAGATCTTTTCCCCTCTTTTGGAGCAGACCATCCAGCTCCTTTAACGTTTTACTTCCGTAAAAGTTGGTTTCGCGATCCCCGAGAAGATTAAGATTCGGACCATGAATAATCAAAATTTTATTTTTCATAAATATCCCGTAATTTGATCGACGGTTAAATCGATCGGTATTACTTGCCCAATGCGCCTAACAGCAATAAAGCGAATTTTTCCCCCTCGTGATTTCTTGTCAACACTCATGACCCGGGCATAATCACGGCGCGGATAACGGGGGCAGTCAGTGGGGAGGCCCAGACGAACAAGAAGTGTTTGAATCCTGTCCACTGTTGTTTTTGCACAAAGTCCCCGCTTCCACGAAAGCCGGGCAGAAAAAACCATGCCGCAACTGACCGCTTCTCCATGATGAATCGCCCGATAGCCGGAGAGAGTCTCAATCGCATGGCCAAGCGTATGTCCATAATTAAGGATTACCCGCAATCCCCCCTCCCGTTCATCCCGGGAGACCACTTCTGCTTTGATCTCACACGAACGGGAAATCACACGAGCTAAAACAGATTTGTCCTTTTCCAACAAGCGTGAAACATTTTTTTCCAAAAAATCAAAAAACCGTTCATCCTGAATGATACCGTATTTGACAACTTCACTCAATCCACAAAGATACTCTCGATCGGGCAATGTTTTTAAAAAATCGGTATCAATCAAAACAACCCGTGGCTGGTAGAAGGCTCCAATCAGATTTTTTCCACTTTTAAGGTCGACTCCCGTTTTTCCCCCCACACTGCTATCCACCTGAGCCAACAGAGTTGTGGGAACCTGCACAAAGGGAATCCCCCGCAGATAAGTGGCCGCCACAAATCCGCCGATATCCCCCACAACCCCCCCGCCAACAACAACGAGGGTTGTCTGTCGATCCGCTTTGAGTGAGACAAGACGATGATAAATTTTTTCAACCGTGGCCAGATTTTTTGTCCGCTCGCCGTCGGGCAGAACGATCCAGGGCATATCGGGCAATCTATTTTTGTAAAGACGATAGACAGGGAGATTGGTGAGCCCAATGGAGCGGGAGGGGGGAGCCGCTTTTAACAAATGCGGCGTCAGCCTTTTAATCAGCCCCGATCCGATGAGAATCGGATAACTCCGATTACCCAGTTTAACCGATATTTTTTTCATGGATACGATTCACAATCAATCCAGCAACCGCGTCGGGTGCCAGCCCATCCGTTTCAATCTGGCAGGGGGCCAGATCATAATACGGGCGGCGTTGTTGAAGAATTTTTTCCACTTCGTCCCTTTTGACTTTTTTGCCCAACAAGGGACGCGTCTTTTGACCCGAAATCCTTTTCATGATGGTCGCAGGAGAGGCTTTGAGATTAATCCAGATTCCACGATTCAAAATAACGCGATTTAAATAATCGAGAACCATCCCCCCTCCCAGCCCAATGACAGAAAGGATCAGAGATGACAGTTGAAGAAGAACAAGCCGTTCCTCCCCACGAAAAAAAAATTCCCCTTTTTTTTTAAAAATTGTGGCAATCGGGCTTTTAAGTTTTTGTTCAATGAGCCGATCGGTATCGACAAACAGAACTCCCAGTTGGTTGGCCACTAGTTTTCCGACAGTCGTCTTGCCGGTTCCCATAAAACCGGAGATGTAGATGTTTTTTTGTAAATTCATATCGTAGGGGCGAATCTTGTATTCGCCCTCTTATTTGGGCGATCACAAGGATCGCCCCTACGGTTAATAATTTTTTATCTGCTCCAGATACCCTTCATAGTTCCGCCTGATCTCTTTCAAAGAATCACCGCCGAATTTGTCCAGGAAGGCGCCTGCCACTTCAAAGGCCGCGACATTTTCCGTTATGACGCAAGCAGCGGGAACCGCACAGGTATCGGAGCGTTCCACCGAAGCCTCCACATCCTCTTTGTTGTCGATATTGACGGAATGAAGGGGGGTGTAAAGGGTGGCGATCGGCTTCATGACCGCTCGAATCACAAGAGGCTCTCCCGTTGTCATTCCCCCTTCCAATCCTCCTGCCCGGTTGGTCTTCCGATAAAATCGTTTGTTCTGATTGTCGTAAAAAATCTCATCATGCGCCTGGGAGCCAAATCGCCTCCCCTCTTCAAATCCCACACCAAACTCCACCCCCTTGATCGCCTGAATGCTTAAAATCGATTGCGCCAACCGCCCATCCAGTTTTCGATCCCACTGAACATGACTCCCCAATCCGGGAGGGAGACCGGTGACCGCTACTTCAAAAATTCCTCCGACACTATCCCCCTTTTTTTTGGCCTCATCGATTTTTTCCATCATTTTTTTGGAGATTTCCGGATCAATACAACGAACCGGATCATCTTCGGCTTTTTGACCTATCTCATTCCACGCCGGCCGCTCTGAAGAAATTTCAATTCCTCCAATGCAAATGACATGCCCATAAACCGTGATCCCAAACTCAGTTAAAAACTGCCGGGCCACCGCTCCCGCGGCCACCCGAACGGTCGTTTCACGCGCCGATGCCCTCTCCAGAATATCGCGCAGATCACGCGCATCATACTTAAGCCCCCCATTCAAATCGGCATGCCCCGGTCGGGGACAATCAACCCGTTTTTTCCTGATATAATTTTCAATTTCCTCCGAACTCATCTCCTCCTTCCAGGCCTGCCAATCCCTATTGGCCACCCAGAGTGCGATCGGAGAACCGAGAGAACGGCCATGGCGGACGCCGGCGGTTATTTCCACCGCATCGGTTTCGATTTTCATCCTTCCCCCCCGTCCATAACCTTTTTGGCGGCGGGCAAGTTGAAGATTAATAGTTGAGGCAGATAGAGGAACGTCCGAAGGAAATCCTTCAATGATGACAGTCAACCCTTTACCATGAGATTCACCAGCTGTGAGGTATCTGAGCACGATGGGAATTATCCAGGAAAAACTTTATCTTTGTCTGTTAGTTTAAGCCCCAATGCCAGAATGATTTTGCGTTTGGTGTCCATTCTGCAAGCCATCCCCGATTCAACACGGTCGATCGTCAACGCGGAGAGTCCCGCTTTACGCCCCAACTCGGCTTTACTCATTAACTGCTCTTCACGAATTTTCAGAACATTGTTTTTATTTTTTTCCAAAGGGTTCCTTAAAAATTTATGATCAAATCACTAAAAGATGTACAGAAAGTAATGGATATCAATCATAAGGTCAAGAAGAAATTATTAAAATTCCTAATTATTTTATAT
>SBBF01000117.1 GCA_005240075.1 Nitrospira sp. | reverse complement strand
TTCCTTCGTATCTTTCCCATGACCGGCTCCTTCCTTGAAACCGGTCAACCCCTCTCACATCGTCACCCCACTGTCCAGACCCAGGGGCGCAGTCCACTTTTCAATGATAGTGGTGTTGTTGAAAACGCCCAGTTTAATGCCGACGGATCAGGAATCTTTTTTGAACTGGATACCAGCAATGGATCGGACAACTTGTCGGCCCACTCCCTTGTTTTTATCGATACCGACACAATGGAAGCGACTTATCTTCTCGCAGGTCTTAAACCCCACCCATCTCCCACCGACAAGGATATTGTGGTCTATCTCAATCCCGTCAGCAACGCCCTGCAGGTGGGGATCGTCAATCTCCGAAATCTTCCCCTCTTCCAGTAATTGACAGGATGATCCGGTGTGTGGGAAGAATTGAACCGACAAATCCAGACCCATGTATCCATCACAAGCAAAAAAATATCTGGCCATTTGCAACGATGATCTTTGCCATCGGCAGGTGGGGCTCAACGGGACGCACATTGACCTCAAAAAAGCGGTGATCGAGTTGAAACTGAAGAGATGGCACATGAACTTTGAAAAGTGCGCGCATGGTGGAATTCTTTCCCTTCTATTGGACACGGTGATGGGATTTTGCGTCTACCCCCATCTGATTCCTCCCGAACGGATTCTGGCGATTGAGATCAAGGTCAACTACATCAAGCCGGCCACCCTCGCCATGAAAAAAGTGGTCAGCGAAGGGCGACTGATTTCCCGAACCCGCCGGCTCGCCATCGCCGAAGGGGAAATTCTCTCCCCGGACGGGGCCATCTTGTGCAAAGGGCTGGGGACTTATGCGATTTTAAAAAAATCGTGATACGGAAAAAAACAAAAATTTTCTTTGTTT
Organism: Nitrospira sp.; assembly: GCA_005240075.1. Taxonomy (GTDB): domain Bacteria; phylum UBA10199; class UBA10199; order UBA10199; family SBBF01; genus SBBF01. The sequence continues at coordinate 8,814 of SBBF01000117.1, read as the reverse complement.
GCGGGACCGATACCGGGGTTGGCAAAACTTTTGTAACGGGTGCTTTAATTGCCTCTTTGAACAAAATGGGCATTCGCGCCGGTGGTTTTAAACCGCTGGAATCGGGTTGCCGGAAGCATCAGCGCCACCTGCGCCGTGCCGATTCACTTTTCTTGAAAAAAATGGGGAAAATGCCGGAGCCTCTTGATTTGATCAACCCCTATTATTTTGAAGAAGCGCTCGCCCCCGGAGTGGCGGCCGAACGAAAAAAAACAAAAATTTCATTCGAACTGATCACAAAGAAACTTGAAGAGCTGAAAAAAAAATATAACTGCCTCTTTGTAGAAGGAGCCGGTGGACTTTTAGTTCCCCTTTCAGGCAAAAAAACCAATCTTGATTTGATCAAAAAACTTAAAACCCCTGTTATCCTTGTTGCCCGGCTTGGATTGGGGACTCTGAACCACACGTTATTGACGCTGGATCATTTAAAAAGAAACCACGTTTCCGTTATCGGCGTGATCTTAAATCAAACGACTCCCTCCAAAACAGTGGCTGAAAAAACCAATCCGGCTGTTTTGAAAAAAAGGGGGGCACCTATTTTGGGAATTGTTCCGTATCAAGGAAAACCTGAAAACATTCGGCCGATTTCAAAACAGCTTGTATTGGGCCGGCTTTGAACAAGTGCTTTCTTTTTTGGGTCTGCGGTATTTTTTCCAGTCAACGATCATCTCTTTTTTCTGGTTTCCCATTTTGGAAAAATAGAAAATCTTTTCGTTCTCAAGTCCGTAATTAAAAAGATCGCGGGTGACTTTGACATCATTGACACAGTAATCCCTCAATTCCTTCATTTTTCCCTCCCGAAAGTAGCGAATAGCATCAATCCCATAGCCGGTTTTACCCACCCCCAAAGTCGCTTGCGCCAGGGAATCAAGTCCAATCCGATGTCCGGTCTTTGCTTGAAAATCGAGCATGATATCAAAAACAGGGAGAGTTTTGACATCGATGGAAAGATAAGGTTGAAGAACCGGAAGATCAAAATTGACATGATTGAATCCGACGATCAGGGAGGAATTGATCAGAACATTTTGAAGTTTTCCGATTTCCCGTTCTTCGAAAACATGGAATTCCTGTGTAGCATAATCATAAATGGCGGCCACACTGACCTCCAATTGACCCAAATGATCCCTTCCCCCCACCTCATCAAAAGTGCGCTTGGTCTCCAAATCGAGAATGATTCTCCTGTCCATCACGTTACCCCTTCATTTAACCGGCCACTCCGGAAACCTTCCAAATCAAGGGTCACAAAATTAAATCCCTCTTTTTTGCATTGGCCAATCCATTCATTTCTGAAATTTTCGTTGACCGCTTTTTCCAGGTCGTCCGGGGTTACTTCCAGACGGACAATTTTTTCATGATAGCGGACGCGAAAATTACGAAACCCGTAATTTTTTGCAAACTCCTCCAGTCGTTCGATCTTTCCCAAAACTTCCGGATTAATCCGGATTCCGTACGGGACACGGGAAGCGAGACAGGGAGAAGCCGGCTTGTCCCAGACAGGAAGATTCATCGCTTTGGCCAGCGTCCGAATCTCTTCCTTGAAAAGCCCCGCTTCCAAAAGGGGCGAATGGATGTTGTTTTCCATTTTGGCCTTGAAACCAGGCCGCCAGTCTTTTTCGTCATCCTTGTTGAATCCATCCACAATCCAGGAGATATTCAACTCATCGGCTTTTTCGCGGCAGAGGCGGTAGAGCTCCGATTTGCAAAAATAACAGCGGTTCACCGGATTTTGGGCATACGCCTCCTTTTCAATCTCCTGTGAATCAACCAAAAGGTGTCGGACTTTCATCTGTCTGGCAGTATCCAGAGCGAATTTTTTTTCTGCTTGCGAAAGGCTGGCCGAGACGGCCGTGAGGGCTGTTACTTTTTCTCCCAAAACATCTCTGGCCGTTCCCAGAAGAAAGGTGGAATCCACCCCGCCGGAAAAGGCAACGAGAACCTCTCCCATCGATTGAATCTTCTTCTGCAAACTTTCAAACTTGTTTTGGAGAGAAATTGCCTGCATAATTGTCGCTACCGAGGGAAAAATCTGGCTTTGCCAGTTTTGAGCGCGGAAGCCCCCTTCATCGTACGCCGGAGGCGGACGGGAAGGTATATAAACAAAGAAAGTAACTTGAAATGCAGGAAAACATCAAAGGGAAAATAAATGAACAAAAAAATAATTGCCGTATTGCTGGCGCTTCTTGCTTATCCGGGAGCGGGGCACTTCTATTTGGGGCTGAAAAAGAGGGGAACTTTTTTTGCCGCCGCTTTTAGCCTGGTTTTTTTGGCTCTTTTTTTTATCCTTCAGCGGGCCGTGATGAATCAGATCAATACGTTAACAGACTTGACCCAGATCATGGGATCCATCCACCAATCAATGAAAGATACCTGGGAGGTCGACAGTTCTTTTTATATCAGCGGCTTTTTGTTGAGTCTGTTGATCTGGATCGGATCAGCAGTGGATATTTTGCGGTTGAAGAAAAGTTGAGCCCACGGTAGGGATTAAAAAAAGCCGGGATGGCGGAACTGGCAGACGCGTCGGACTCAAAATCCGAAGCCCTTCACTGGGTGTGAGGGTTCGATTCCCTCTCCCGGCACATTCTTTATGCTCTTTAAGTGGGCCATTCCCACCTACACCCTTCTTCTCATTTTGGCAGTTTTCATCAAAAGAAAAGCGGTGCGGCAAACAATCGGCAAGGAGCCGGTTCTTTTAGGCCAACAAAGCCCTCCGGTGGAGGGGTATCTTAAGAAAAGGTTTCATCTGTTTTTTGGATTGTGGTTGGGAGGCCTTAATTTGTCTGCTTTCTATCCCCCTTTTGTGGAAAAAATCCCCCACCTTGATTTTCCAAAAGTGGTTTTATGGGGGGGAGTGGTCTTTCTCTTCGTCTCATGGGGGCTCTTTGTCCTGTCGCTGAAGCATCTTCGGGATGCCTGGAGGATCGGCATTGACCATGAAAAAACCGATCGTCTGATAACGACCGGCATCTATTCTTTGATTCGACATCCCATCTATACCGCAATCAAGATGGCGCTAACTGGCACCCTTCTCATTTTTCCAAACCTTTATTTTCTTCCGGTTGTTTTGATCGGATGGATGGGAGTCAGCTTGACGGCGCTCTTGGAAGAAGATTTTCTCATTAAAAAATTTGGAGAAACTTACCTGAATTACTGTAATCAAACCGGTCGTTTTTTGCCGAGAATCAAAAAATAATAACCCCGCCTGTTTACTACAGACGGGGTTTAAAAACACTAAAGGAAAAAACAATTACTTTACAATTTTAAGATCGATTTGAGCCAAGGCTTCTTCAAGAACCTCAAACCCTCCATGATCCGGATCACTCATTCCTCCATAACGAACCGGATCCGAGCCAGGATTGATGAAAAGGAGTTCCTGATTTCCCTTGGGAAGGAAAAAGACAACGGGCCTTTCCCTTTTAAGACTTGCCCCCCTCTGAGACACTTGGGGCACAAAAACCCCCCCACAGCTCAATACCTCCGATGAACCAGCCATCGTACTTTGATCAATTGGATTTGCTGTTGGGATTATTTTACCACAGAGTGTATCTCTCCATCGACTCATAAATTACCCTCCCTCCACACCTTAAACCACTGCAAACGACGTGCCAGAAGGAGGAGAAACATCTTTTTTAAAGAGAAATAAAAACAAGAACTTGTTGAACAGGTCTCCCTGAAAATGTCTGGCGCACTGCAGAAAAGTCAAAAAACTACCACATGCCTGTCATTAGATTGACAAGTTCGACGGCGTCCGAGCCCCACCCTGAAGGGTGGGGAAAAAGCCGCCGCTCAATGTTAACCCTTGCCGGTGATCCGAGGTTGGACGAAATTTTCTGGTATTCCGATGTATTCCGATATGGATTGGGCTGGCATGGAAGATATCACCGGCCTGGAATATCCTGGCCTTATTCCTTCCGATCTTTATGAAGAAACCCGTTACTGGGACCAAAACTTGATCGAAGAATTTTTGGAACCTTAACTTGCGATGCTAAGCCGCCAGGACTTCTTGAACCTTGGGGGTGAGGGCTACAGGCATGAAGTAACTTGCGGGGTAGAGATAGTCTTCTCCCGATTCATCGACAATTCTTATATAACCTTCTTTTTTGGCTGATAGATCGGGCAGGACGCGATAGATTTTCAAACGTTCGAGGTCTTCGCAATCCTTGTTCTTGATGCAGACGACAAATTGTACTTTATTTTTTTTACTCATGATTTAATCCAAAAAACGTTTAATTTTTAACTTTTTCTTTCCTATTCCGTGAGCCTCATACCAATGAATTTCCGCTTTGCAGATGTGACCATTTTCAAGACTGATTCTTGCTGTACCTTTCATTTTGCGCCACCGGCCGTAACCAAATTGCCGGTTCAATCTCATCACTTCCCGAATTTTGCCGCCGACAGCAATTGTCTGTACATTTTGAATCGGGCCAACTATCCTGCAATACATAAAAAAGAATAACTAACTGTTAAAGAAAAAGCAAGCAAACCTGCTGAATCCTAGGGACTCCACCCGTTTCCCGACATGACAATCAGAGAGAGGAGTTTGAGAGTGTTGCCGTAGTAGCTTTCTTCATCCAATCCTGTTTGTGTCACCAGATCCCAAATGCTGTTTAACCATTCCTGATTTTTCTCTGACACCATCGCTCCCACGCCAAAGGGGGCGGCGAAGTCAATCGCATTGTAGGTGGCTGAAGAATGAACATCCCCATCCAGCTCGTAGCCATCCATAATCGCTGAAGGGTCTTCATTCGTTTTATCCTTGATCCAGTCATTCATGGTCTGAACGGCGGTCATGGCCCTTGATTCACCATTGAGAAGATAATCGGTGGCGAGCCTCCAGGGATCCCGGCAGGCATTATAATTATAAGTTCCATCGGCGTCGTCCTCCAAAAAATCTTCGCCGGCCGGCTCTACCGAACTGTCAAGATTAATGACAAAGTCGGGCAACAGTCCAGTTGTCGGGCTGAAATTGGTTTGAAGAGTTTCGATGGACTCATAGATAGTCTCCACCACTTGATTCCAGAGGTCATCATCCGTTGCGTCTTGAAAAGCTCTGAAATGTTCCGGCATCCAGTCTGATGTTCGGCTGGCATTATAATAGGTGGTATTTGTGGGATGGGTCCAATCGCCCAACATCACCGTGTTGAGGGAGGGATTAATTTCTTCCTCTTCGATGGCGGAAATCATCTTAAGAGCCGCCTCGCGATAATTGATTTCTCCTTTGCTCCCCCATTGCGCGTTGGCCAAAAGAAGCGCGTAGGCAATATCAAGGTCTCCATCCGTTGCGGACGAATTACCCCCTTCTTTGGCATTTTCGCAATTACCCGCCTGATTCCAAGCCATGAGATAGTCGTTTTCCTCAGAGGGATGGTTGCGATAGTAGCGATAAAACCGGTCAAACAACTCCTGCGCCTCGTCATCGTAGCCGGCCATGAAGGCCACGATCATCATGCCATAGCCGTGGGCCTCGGAAACGGTGAGGGTGTCGCTGTTATCGTTGTCTTCGGCATTCACATCCACATAAGCAATATCCTCGCTGCAGTCGTTGCCTATATACAAGTTTTTCCATTCATCATAAAAAAGGGAGGTCGCCTTGTCCAGCTCATCCTGGGTCACATGATTTGGCAGAATACTTCCTTCGGTATAGGAGGTGAGATGAGAACCAAAGGGGATTTGAGGCGACTCACTTTCTTCTTTCTCTGTTTCTTCATCTGAAGCGGGAGTTGTTGACGAACTTCCGCAGGAATTAATGAAGAAAATGGCGATAAAGACAACAAACAACAAGTGACGCATTATTTTTCATCTTAACAGATTAAAAGAATAAAAGTAACGTTCAACTTCTAAAAATTCACATACTTGTAATTTTTTTCAATATAAAAATAACAATTATGGTTATCGCTCAGTTTCGCCTTTCACTCGTACTTTGCTTTTTTGCTTCAAGGAGCGTAAGGGGTGTGGATGTTTTTAAGTAAAAAATTTACTTGAAATTAATCATTTTTAAGATATTATTATACTTAAGATGTCTTACTTTAGAAGAGATAAAGAACTATATATTAATGATTTTATTGAAAAAAAAATAAAAAATAAAGAAGTGATGGTTTTATCGGGAGCCCGCCAAGTTGGAAAAACAACCCTTTTAGAACATCTTCTTGATGGCAAAGACCATATTTTTATTAATCTGGAAAAAACCCGTCATTTCCTGGCAAAACTCGATCAATGCCGGGAATTTAGTGATTTTCAAGATCTCCTGCACGACACGTATCAATTCAATCCACAAAAACATATTCTTGTTATTGACGAGGCCCAAATGAGCCAACAGTTGGGCCTGTTTGTTCGGTTTATGAAAGAAGAATGGAGTGAAGCTACCATTATTCTCACCGGTTCCCTGATCCACGAACTTTACGGTTCCAATCCCGTGCGTCGAGCTGTCGGTCGTGAAACCCATGAAGAACTTTGGCCCCTTACTTTTTCCGAATTTTTGTCGGCCCTTTCCCAGGATTCCTTGTTCCAAACATTAAAAACCTTTGAACTGGGACAAACCATCACGCAAAGCAAACATGAAAGATTTTTGGAATATTATGAAAAATATCTTCAGGTGGGGGGGTTGCCGGCTGTTGTTTCTGCTTATAAAAATGGTGAGGATTACACAAAATTAAGAATGGATATTTATAAAACCTATGAAGATGATTTTGTACGGTACTTTTCATTAAATGAGGTTAATTTATTCAGACGTTGTTTTGAGGCTGTGAGCGCCAATGTGGGTTCCCCCAGCAAGGATACTCAGGTTATCCGCCTGGATGCCCCCGGTTATAAAAAGGTAGCCTCCCTTTTTGCCCGATTGGAAAAATGGAAACTCATTATTAAAGTGGATCAACTTCAAATAGAGCCGGAAAAGAACAAGGCTTATCCCAAGCGCTACCTTTATGATGTGGGAGTTTTAAATGATCTCCGTTTGCGGGGAATCAGTCATATTTCATTGAAAGATTTGTCTCTCCCTTCATTACGAACCCCCTTGGGGGGGCTTGTTGAAAATGCCTTGGCCCTTTCCTTAAAAAACCAGTTTGCCGATGTTTTTGGTTTAAAACTTGGCAGTCATTATGAAATTGATTTTGCCACCAAACATCAGGGGAAAGTTTGTCCTATAGAAATGAAATTGAACCAAAAATTTAAAGCCCCATTTATTCGGGGACTCAGAGATTATCTTGCCCATCATGCTCTTCCAGACACCCAAGCGTTTTTGTATTATGGGGGCCCGGCACTCCTTAAACCGGTGGATCATGTCTGGGTTCTGCCTTTTTACCTGGCAGATGAAACAAAAAGAATGATTGAAGCCGGTTACCGCCCGGAGGCAAATTGACTTGACCGTGACGAATTCGGGATGATAGCCATGGCGCCTCATGGAAGAAATAGTATCGCTTGCCAAGCGTCGTGGGTTTGTTTTTCAATCCAGCGAAATTTATGGGGGGATTAACGGTTTTTGGGATTTTGGCCCGGTGGGGGTTGAACTGCGCCGCAAGATCAAGGATTTTTGGTGGAAACGGATTGTCCATGACCGGGATGACGTGGTCGGCGTCGACACCTCCATCATCGCGCATCCGGAAACCTGGAAAGCCTCCGGGCATATTGACTGCTTTTCAGATCCGATGGTTGATTGCAAACAGTGCAAAAAACGTTTTCGGACCGACGAAATAACAGAAAAAAAATGCCCTGCCTGCGGCGGTGAACTGACGGAGGCGCGGCAGTTCAATTTGATGTTTCAGACAACCGTGGGGGCAAGCCACGATTCCGGCTCGATTGCCTACCTCCGGCCGGAAACCTGCCAATCGATTTTTACGCAGTTTAAAAATGTCCTCTCCACCTCGCGCCAAAAAATTCCCTTCGGCATTGCCCAGATCGGAAAAAGTTTTCGGAACGAAATCACCCCGCGCAATTTCATCTTCCGCTCCCGTGAATTTGAACAGATGGAACTGGAATTTTTTATCCGCCCCACCAAAGAGGAGGGAAAAAGATGGTACGAACATTGGAGGAATGCCCGTCTTCAGTGGTTCTACGACATGGGAGTTAAAAAAGAGAAACTGCGCCTCCGTGAACACAGCAAAGACGAATTAGCCCATTACGCGAGGGCCTGTGTTGACATTGAATATGAATTTCCGATCGGCTGGAGCGAGCTGGAGGGGATTGCCGATCGCTCCAATTACGATCTGACCCAGCATATGAAATTTTCAAGAAAGGAATTATCGGTTTTTGACGATCAACTCAAAGAAAAGTATGTTCCGGCGGTGGTGGAATGTTCTGTCGGTGTTGACCGAACATTTCTTACTCTTTTATGTGATGCCTTTGACAAGGATGTTGTTGGCGGGGAGGAGCGGATTGTGTTGCGCTTGGCCCCCCACATGGCCCCTTTTCAAGCGGCTGTTTTTCCGTTATCCAACAAACTGGCCGAACCGGCGCTCTCCCTGGAACATGATCTGCGCCAAAAATTCCAGACGGAATATGATGATGCCGGCTCGATCGGCAAGCGCTACCGGCGTCACGATGAAATTGGAACGCCGTTTTGCATTACCTACGATTTTCAGTCTGAGGAGGATCATCAGGTGACAATCAGGGATCGGGATACTACAAAACAGGAACGAATTTCGATCGATCAGGTGAAAGTTTGGCTAAAAGAGAGATTGAAAAATTAACTGCTCGAATGCTGTTCGGAATTTTCTTCATCCAGCACTCAAAAGCTTTTGAGTTGCTGGATAAATCGCGAAGCCCCGAAGGGGCGAAGCGGGAAGG
>SBBF01000010.1 GCA_005240075.1 Nitrospira sp. | reverse complement strand
GACTCTACCATTATTTTTACCCATTTTTAACATTTTAAATTATGTTTGTCACCTCCGCAACATAAACTTTTTTACAAGCTCATTTTTCTGTATGCGCATACACATATAAATATATGATTTTATTTTATTTTATATTTAAATAATGAAAATTTAACACACAACAGTATGCACTTTATTGATTAAAAATGGGTTAAAAAATACCCTTTTTATTCATTAGGAATCCATTGACCAAAATTTTGGAGGTAGTTCTTTAAGAATCCTTCTTCCTGTGACTTCTGTTCAATTTTAAGGCGGGCTTCTTCCACCAGTTTTTGTTCCTCTTCCAGTTTCAGCTCTCCGGTCAAAACGCGGGTGCGTAAAAAAACAAAATAGGTATCGAGGGTATCGGACAGACAATAATCGTCTATCTTTAAAAATTCCCCCTGATCATGGAGCGTTTGGACCATATCCCCCTGGGTTTCCATCTTTCCAGGTTTCCCCAACAGCTTGGACAACAAATTCAATCCTCCCCGGTAACGAACCGCGCCAAAGTTGGTGATAAATTCCTGCAAATCAAGATGCCATTCGTCTGAAAAACGGTGGCGAACGCCAAACTTCTTGAAATACCGTTCATGAATTGAAATCCCCAATTGGAAAGCCCAGAGCTCCAAAACCCGCAAATCAAACCCTTTGCCGTTAAAGTCAATCAGGATCGGATGGTTTTTGTTAAAAATTCCCCAAAACTCCCGGACAATCGATCCGGCTGTTTTTTGCTCTCCCCCCAAAAGACCAATTCGATTAATCTGAAAATTATCAGCGACAGCAATCGCCGCCAGAGAAACCGGTTTTTGAAAAGCAGGATTGACAAAATTTCGCCCGGGGGTTTCCTTCTCTAATTCAAGAAGATGTTTTTGATAAGCCTCTTCATCGCTCAATCCTTCCCCCCCATAAAGCACTTTGTTCAACAGAACTTTGTTTACGACTGTTTCCATGTCGTAGACCAAGTATTTAAAGTGGGTATTCATTTCATGCTCTCCTTAAATGATCGACGGCATTTGCCAATCCTTCGACCGTCAGTGGATACATGGAAACTATTTTTTTTATGGCAGAAATGGTGGGATGATCCCAGAACCGTTCCGGCTCGGGATTAAGCCAGGCGATGGAGGAAAAATGAGTACGAATCATCTGTAACCACTCTAACCCTGAATGAGGTTCAGTTTCCCAGTAGTCAATCGCACCCCCCGGAAAAAATAATTCATACGGATGCATGCAGGCATCGCCGACCAAGATCACGCGGTAACTGTTTCTGAATTTTCTAAAAAGTTCCGCCGTTAAAACCGCTTCCCGCCGATACATATCGGAATAGACTTTTGAGTAAACGCAATTGTGAAAATAATAATGCCTGAAATCCTTGAAATGACTGGAGGCATGGGCCGCTGAAAAAAGAGATTCGACAAGCTCCGCGTAAGGGTCCATTGTTCCCCCCACATCCATTAACAGAATCAGCTCCGTTTGATTTTTTTGGGGGGGATCAAACACCAGATCAATGTCCCCCGCATTTTTGCAGGTCTGTTTGATTGTTTTGTCAAGATTTAATTCGAGAGGCATTCCCTCATGATCAAGCTTCCTCAATCTTTTAAGAGCCACCTTGAATTGGCGGGTATCCAGCACCCGATCATGACGGTAATTGTAAAATCGGCGTTCCTCCGCTACTTTTACCGCCATTCGCCCACCGCCTGGTCCCCCAATCCTGATACCGGAAGGATGAGCCCCCGAATGTCCAAAAGGGGAAGTTCCCCCCGTTCCAATCCAGCGATTTCCGCCATGATGCTCTTCCATCTGTTCTTTCAGCCGTTCATGAAATTGCCGCTGTAATTCCTCAAGAGTCAACGGATCTATCTCCGGTATTTTGGGGCGAAGAGCCGGATCGACCTGACGGGCCAACCATTCTTCAATTTCTTTTTTGATGTTAAATTCCCCTTCCCTCTTCTTGAAACAGATCAGAAAAGCCTGATCGTACGCGTCAAACAACGCCTCCGATTTGACAAGAATGGCGCGGGCCAGATAATAAAAATGGTCGAGCGATGAATCAGCCAGATTGTGGCAAAGCCCCTGCATTAAGGCCAGCCACTCGGAGGTGCCGACCGGAACTTTCAGGGCGCGCAGAGTGTAAAAGAAAGGCAACAACATCAAATTTTTAATATCTTCGCGGGGGCCCGCAAATCTTCTTCTTTTTTGATCAGGCACCCCAGATGGGGGATGTCGTCTTCCAGATCCTTCAGGTTGCATCCCATCGCGATCAGAGACGACAACCAGTCGATCAACTCGGAAGTGGAAGGGGGTTTGCGAAGATGTTTCCAGGAACGAATTTCGTAGAATCTTTTGATCGCCGCTTTTTTGAGATTTGACTCCAGATCGGGAAAATGAACTTTGACAATGCGCCCCATCAGATCAATGTCGGGAAATTCAATGTAATGAAAAACGCACCGGCGCAAAAAAGCATCAGGAAGTTCTTTTTCTGAATTGGACGTAATGACAACCAGAGGGCGCTCCTTGGCTACAATATCCTCTCCTGTTTCCGTAATATAAAATTGCATTTCGTCCAGCTCGGCCAAAAGGTCATTGGGAAACTCCAGATCGGCTTTGTCGATTTCGTCAATCAAAAGAACAACCGGCTTTTCAGAAACAAAAGCCTCCCCCACTTTGCCCAGCTTGATATAGCGCTTGATATCTCTTACATTGCCGTCCCCAAAACGGCTATCGTTGAGCCGGGCAACGGTATCGTAGAGGTAAAGCCCTTCCTGCGCTTTGGTGGTTGACTTGATGTTCCAACGCAAGAGGGGACGATGGATGGCGTTGGCAATCGATTGGGCCAGAAGAGTTTTACCGGTCCCCGGCTCCCCCTTCAAAAGAAGGGGCCTTTTAATGGACAAGGCTACATTCACAACCTGCTTTAATTCTTCACTGGCAACATAATCTTCGGTTCCTTGATAGTTCATAATTCAACCCAAACAGTCTCCCCTTCGATTCTGCAGGAATAAGTTTTGATTTTTTCATCGGGAATATCATGTGAACAACCGGTGGTTACATCAAAATTCCAGCCATGCCAGGGACAGGTAACTACGCACCCCTCCAGATCTCCTTCACCCAAAGGTCCTCCCCGATGGGGACAGGCATTGTCGATCGCATAAAATTTTCCATCAACATTAAAAAGGGCAATCACTTCCCCCTTGACGGGAATAACCTTCCCATGGTTAACCGGGACATCAGATGTGAGTGCGATTTTGACTTGTTCGATCATAAACAAGAACAAAAAACCAGACTTTAACCCTTTTCGTCAAGGAGGAAAATATCATGACCATTAAAACAGGGGCCAAAGCCCCCTCATTCAAATGCCCCGATCAGAATGGGGTGGAGAGAACGCTGGAGGAATTTGCCGGCAAGTGGGTGGTGCTTTACTTCTACCCCCGTGACAATACCCCTGGCTGTACGATCGAAGCCAATGAATTTACCGCTTCCTGCAAGGATTTTGACAAAAGGGGGGCGGTCATTATCGGCCTCAGCCCCGATTCCCCCCAAAGTCATTGTGGTTTTATTGAAAAACAAAAAATCAATTTTCTTCTGCTGTCCGATCCCGATCACACCCTTTTGAAAAAATATGGAGGATGGGGGAAAAAGATGATGTATGGAAAGGAAGTGGAAGGGGTGATCCGAAGCACGGTTTTGATCGATCCTTCGGGAAGAATCGCCCATCACTGGCCCAAAGTGAAAGCCGAAGGGCATGCGAAAGAAGTGCTGGCTACCCTTAAGTCCTTGCAGTCTTAAGAGAGTAAACACTCAAAAGAACCCAACTTCCACAAACCAAAACAAGCGCAATCGGAATAAGGTGATTTTGTTTAAAGAGGGCCAGGATAAAAATACAAAAAATATAAAAATCCCTCCGACTGATTCCTAAAAAAGCCGACATGATTTTTTGGCCGATGGTTAGAGGAGATTCGAGCTTTCGATGGCACTTTCCCTCAACGTCATCTAAATCGCCCGGTAGAAGTCCCAGACTCCAAACGGTAAGCCAAAAACAGCCCGTCAAAACAGGCAAAAGCAGAATGGGATAAGCAAGAAACTTGAAAACGTTTTCCACAGGAAGATTTAAAATACCAAAGGCAGCTCCCCCCATTAAAAGAAGGCTCGTTAGGTAATCGGCATAAACATCCAACTTTTTTCCCAAGCGAGTGGCTCTCAGATTAAGGCGGGCTACTTCCCCATCACAACCATCCAGCAAAGAATTGATTTGAAAAAAAAGAAACCCCCAGAGCCAATTTTGAGGATTAAGCAAAAACAAAGCCCCCATCAGGCTGAACAAAAAGGCCACCAAGGTAATGGTGTTGGGGCTAATATTCATCACAGCCAAAAAATGCGAAAGAGGAAGAGAAATCCTTTTGTTGATCACGCGAGCAACAAAGGTGGGGGTCATCTGACGAATTTTTTCCTTCATCAAGGATCGAAGTTTTAAAAGATCCGCTCGTGAGTGGATATCCACAAAATCTTTTTCGCCGTAAAAAATTCGATTGAGAAAAAAGGGGGAACCTTCCCCTTCCTCTTTTCCGTATCGAATGTCCAGGCGGGACAGATCCTGATCACTTCCAACAGTTTTTTGCATTCGGGGAATTAACGATTGAGGAAGATCCAGAACAACCGGTTCGTCCGGATTTTTTTGATGATAAAAAAGAATCGCCTGCTTCCATAAACTATTGCCAAAGAGAGGCCAAAAAATGATTTTCTCAGAATCTTGAGGACAAAGAAAGTGCATTAGCGCTGTCGTTTGATGTCGGCCCAAACCTCTTTTTCAACGACCAGAAAGGGGCTGATCATATAACAGACCATCCAAATCAGTATGCCATCCCAAAAAAGTCCGATAGCGGTCAAAATAATTTGCAGGACAACGGCCAGGATCAGGTAAATTTTGATCCGCAGGGGCAGTTTTAATTCCGATTTGTCGTTGCAAATAAAGGGAATGGTGGTGAGTTGCAAACCACTCGCCGCCAAAATAAGTGCAACGCCGGTGGCTGTCCAATGAAATTGCGTGTGAAGTGATGAATTCAAATAGGCAATAATCGCAATAGCCGCGGAGTTGCGGGGAAAACCGATAAAATAGGTGGAACAACGGATTTTTTCAAGACGGGTTGTAATTTCCCTGATCACTCCAACAAAAAGAGGAACAAAAGCGAGTCCAACAGCCAAATAGGGATGAACCGGTTTGTAAGCCACGTAAATAAAAAAACAGACGATGACGCTAGACCCTATGAAATCAGTGACGCTGTCAAAATATTTTCCAAATTCATTAAAAGTCCGGGTGAGCCGGGCGACCCAGCCATCCAGGAGATCCAGAAACATTACATTCACAAAAACAAGAATGGAAGCCTCTGGAAACTTCCCTTCGAACACAAGAATGACCGAATAAAAGGACAAAAAAAGATTAAGAGTGGTAAACAGGTCTTTTAGTTTGAGGTAATGCATAAAGGGGGGGATTTGAGGGAGGCCTGATCAGCCAGTGGCCTGAAGGGCCTCTGATTTGTGATCGATTTCTCGAATCATCTCCTGGACCAGTTCAACTTCATGCTCTTCAAAATAAGGTTCTCCGCATTGTCCGCAAATGTGAGCTGGCACCTTATCTAATACAAGATGGTACCCTTTCCGATTAACAACATACGAAGTCTCTCCCTTTTTCATTTTTCCTTTACAAAGATAACATTCCATAAACAGCTATCTCCTTAATTTGTAATCCTCACTCCAATCGGCCCGAGAAGGAAGATAAGCCGTAATGATGGCCAAATATTCTTTCTTTGGCGCACAAACAACGTGTAGTGCTCTATCCCCCTCGCCAAACGCCAAAAGGAGACAACTATGTCCTCTTGGGTCTTCAGGGTAATCTTCGATGATTTCGCCGGAAAAAACAACCTTTTTAACTTCATTTGGAGTAATCAGACGATCGGGTTTATTCATTTGTGTCAGGGCATGGGGAAGAAACAGGATTCTTTTTTTGGCAACCTCCCGAATAGTCTCGACAAAAGACATGAATGGGTACTGACACGAAATAAGATGTTAATAAAGAATTTTTTGGCCATTTTCTAACAAATCTTTTGATCCTTCTCGTTTTTCTGGACAATATCAAGATTCCGCAAAAAATTTTTCCACTTGATCCGCCTGACGGCGCTTTCATGAAAACGATTTTTAAAATCTTCCGGAGAGAGGGAGGTAAGCGGCTTGAGGTTCGGATGAAAATTGTCAGGCCGTGGATCAAAACGGTCATCGAGAGACAAAGGAGGATGACGATTCCAGGGGCAGACATCCTGGCAGATATCGCATCCCACCAGATGATTCCCCATTTTGTGAGCCAGTTTCGGATCAATTTCCCCGCGAAATTCGATCGTCAGATAAGAAATACAGCGGGTTGCATCCATTTCATACGGTTTAAGAGCCTGGGTGGGACAGGCCTCCAGACAGCGGGTGCAGGTTCCACAATGGTCAGCCGTCGGCTTGTCATAATCAAGCTGGAGATCAGTCAAAATTTCCCCGATAAAAAAATAAGAACCCATATGCGTATTGATCAGACAGGTGTTCTTGCCAATCCAGCCCAATCCCGCTTCCGCCGCCAGACTCCGCTCAAGAAGGGGACCGGTATCGACATACGACTTCATCCGGGCCTCCGGCGCATTTGTCCTGATAAATTTTTCCAACTCTTTCAATTTTTCCAGAAGAATTTGGTGATAATCCTCCCCCCAGGCATAACAGGAAATCCACCCATTTCCTTTTTCTCGACACTCGGTCGACTTGGGATGACCTCGATAATAATTAACGGCGCAACAAATAATCGACTGAACCCCTTCCAGAATCAAAGAGGGATCGGCCCGTTTATCCCTCCCCTTTTTCAGATAATCCATGGTTCCCGCAAAGCCACGGTTGATCCATTGGTCAAAAAAGGAGAGGTCATCCGAAGGAAGATGAGCGGGGGCTACCCCCACAAGGTCAAAACCTAATTCAAAAGCCTTTTGTTTGATTTGCCGGGTTAATGAAAAAATCATTGTGTAGGGGCGAACTTTATGTTCGCCCATCCCATTTGGGCGAATACAAGATTCGCCCCTACGATCGTATGATCTTGATTAATTCTGCAAGGGCCTTTCCACGATGTGAAATTTTATTTTTTTTCTCCAGGGGGAGTTCCGCCATCGTGCATTTTTTTTCGGGAAGGTAAAAATAGGGATCGTAGCCAAAACCTCCCGTTCCACTGGGGACAAAGGTGATCATCCCGTCGCAGGTTTCTTCCACCACCGTCTCTTTTCCCGTGGAATCAATCAGGACAAGCGCGCACACATACCGGGCCCGTCTGCTGGGGTCGTGCCTTTTTATCAGTTCCCGAATCAATTTCCGGTTGTTTTGATCATCAGTGGCTTGAGGACCGGCATAACGGGCAGAGCAAACGCCCGGCTCCCCACTCAAATCCTCACATTCCAAACCGCTGTCATCGGCCAGCACATATCCTTTCGTCTGATTCCAGACAGCGCGTGCTTTGATCAAGGCATTATCCTTAAAAGTCGAACCGGTTTCTTCAGGAAGAGAAAGAAGAGGTTTCACTTCTTTCAATCCCTGAACAATCCATTCCTGGGTCGAAAAAAATGAGGCGATTTCTTTGATTTTTCCCTGATTGAAACTGGCGACAATCAATGTCTTCAAGGGAGAGACCATGTTACAAAATATCGCTCACTTCAGGGATTGATTCTGGATGCTGCTGGTCGTAGGCCAGGTTTTCAAACTTGGTGTACTGATTGAGAAAAGCAAGCCTCACGACACCGGTAGGGCCGTTGCGGTGTTTGCCGATAATCAGTTCAGCCACTCCTTTATCGGCCGAATGGGGGTCGTAGACTTCATCACGATAGATAAAACCGATGACATCAGCATCCTGTTCGATCGCCCCTGATTCCCTCAAATCAGCCAGTTGGGGTCTACGATTATGACGGTTTTCAACCGCCCGGTTGAGCTGAGAAAGCGCGATCACCGGCACTTTAAGTTCTTTGGCCATCGCCTTGAGCGACCGGGAAATTTCCGAAATTTCCTGCTCCCGGTTCTGCATATTTTGGCCTGTGGGACGAACCAGCTGAAGATAATCAACAACAATAATATCAAGCCCCTTCTCTCTTTTAAGCCGGCGGCTCTTGGCCCTCATTTCCATGACGGAAATAGCGGGAGTATCATCGATAAAAATCGAGACATCCGACAAGTTCCCCGCTGCCTTGGTCAAGGCGGGCCAGTCTTTTTCAGACAATTGCCCCTTCCTGAGTCTTGAGGAATCAATAAAAGCCTGTGAACAGAGCATCCGCATCACCAACTGCTCCTTTGACATCTCCAGCGAAAAAAAAGCAACCGACGAGCGATGATGAATCGCAATATGCTCCACAATATTCAAAGCCAAGGCTGTTTTTCCCATGGAGGGTCTGCCGGCAATAATGATCAGCTCGTCAGTCTGCAAACCGGAGGTCAGCAAATCAAAATCCCGAAAACCGGTGGGAAGCCCTGTTAAATCCCCCTTCTTTTCATAAAGTTGTTCGATTTTCTTGAAACTGTCCTTGACGATATCCTTGACCGGAGCGAATGAGGGGCGCATCCTGTTTTCGGCCAGGGTGAAAATCATTTTTTCCGATTCGTCCAGCAACTGTTCGGCATTCTCCCCTGATTCGTAGCTCATCGTGGCAATTTGGGAGGCGGTTTCGATCAACCGACGAATGATCGCTTTTTCCCTGACAATCCGGCCATACGAAACAATATTGGCTGATGAAGGAATGGAATCAACCAGCCCCGACAAATAAGAAGCCCCTCCCGCCAACTCCATCTCCCCCTCAGACTGCAGGAAGTTGCTGACGGTTACCAGATCGATCGGCTCCCCTTTGTGGGCGATGGCTATTTGCGCCTTGAAAATCCGGCGGTGCCCCTCGCGGTAGAAATCCTCCTCCCGCAAAAAATCCAAAACCTTGTGAAGGGCTTCGTTATCGATCAGGATCGCCCCCAAAACAGCTCTTTCAGCTTCAACATTTTGCGGCGGCAATTTGAGGGAGGTCACTTCCCGTTTTGCAGGTGATTGAAGGGAAGACATAAAATAAACCCACTTCGATTATTTTTTGACTACTTCGATTTTGACCAAAGCGGTCACCTCGGGATGGAGTTTGACTTCAACCTGATGTTCCCCGATCGTCTTGATGGGAGCATCCAGCTTGACCAGCTTGCGATCGACTTCAAAACCGGCACCCTTAAGGGATCCAGCAATTTCCTGGGCCGTAATGGAACCAAAAAGCTTCTCTCCCCCCCCGGTGGCATGTTCCAGGCGAACGACATGAGCCTCGATCTTTTGCTTGATAGTCAACGCCTCCTCTTTTTGCTTCGCTTTTTTGGCTTCAATAATCTTTTTTTGATGTTCAATCTGCCTGACACTTCCCGGATCGGCCAAAAGGGCTAATTTTCGGGGTCTTAAAAAATTGCGGAAAAATCCGGGTTTGACACCAACGACATCCCCTACCATTCCCAGGTGGGTTACATTTTTTTGAAGAATGATTTGCATTAATAGATCACTAATCAATCAACTTCGTTTTGTCAATTTTCTTAAATCAAACCAGGAATCAAAAAAACCGAAAAGGCTCAACGGAATCAAAAAAGCATGGATCAACATGATGAGAAAAGCATAGGTCAGTATGCGAAAAAAAAGGCCAAAATTCTTTTTTTCCAGATAAAAAGAAACAATGGCAACCCCTCTTAAAAAATAAACAAAAAGCAAAACCAACAGAATGTTGGCCCCGACGGCAAACATCAGGGTGCTGTGAAAAAAATAACTGTTGGCTAGAACGAGCGCCAGCGAAGCAATCGCCCCCCAAACCCAGGCAAAGGAGAAAGTCCATTCGTTCAATTTGATGATCTTCAACTTTTCAACAAAAGGGGAAAACACCTTGCACGCAATCACCAGATTGACCACAGCCACAAAAATAATCGAGATGCCCCCCAGAGCCGGCGTTAACAGTGCCATAGAAAGGGAGATTTGAGAGATGTTTTTTTCGACAAATAAAAGGGCCTCCTCGTTCAATCCCCCCTTTTGTTTCAGCGCGAGTACTTCTTGCAAAACCGACAAATAATAATGATCCAGAAATTCCAGGGGGGAAGAGCCCCCCCCATAGGCGGTCATCGAAAAAATCAATGCCCCCGCAAAAAAGAAAAGAAGGGTCCCCGCCAAAGTATGCCTTCCGAGCTGATTTGTTGTCAGATCCTCTTTGACAAAAAAAGCAATCCCCATAAAAAAAAGATAATACAAAAGCCCCAGGAAGGTAACCATCTCCGGGGAAACAAACCGAAGCAGAGACATGCCAGGGACCGGCAAAATCCAGGCAAAATTGGGATGTGACTGATAAAAGAGACTCAAAGGAACAAGGGCCAGAAGGTAGAATACAAAGAGAATGACAAAACAGGGGAGGGCGATCTCCCACCAGGCCTCATTTTTTTTTTGCAGCAAGAAGTAGAGAAAGGGAAGCGGGGTCAGAATAACAAAAATGCCACTTAAAAAAAAGGCGAGCGTTAAGCCGACTCCGGCTATCGCCCAGGATCTTTGGGATAGGGACATCAAGCGGCTTGAGAATGAGACAGGGAATAGGGAAGCAGAGCCAAAACGCGGGCTCGCATCACTTCATCAACCACCCGGCGCTGATGAAAAGCGCAGTTGCCGGTCAGTCTGCGAGGAACCATCTTTCCCCCCTCCGTGACAAACTGACTCAACAACTTGGTCAACTTGTAATCAATCACCAGCTCTTTATCGACGCAAAAACGGCAGGCTTTCCGGCGGATGCCCAATTTTTTTCTTTCTTTTTTTTCTTTTTTAAATCGTCGCGGCATAAAACCTCCTTCTAGTCGCCATCATAATCCCGATAGTCCCCCATAAAGGGGGACTCAAAGAATCCCCCTTGCCCCTCGTCCAGGGTATCCAATTTTTTCTGTGGACCCCTCTTTTTGGCCGCTTCAGCCTCTCCTACCTTCACGGTTAAAAAACGGACCACTTCTTCCTCATATTTGAGCGTTCTTTCCAGATCAGTGATTAAACGCCCGTCTCCCAGATAATTGAAATAAAAATAGTGGCCTGAGCTGCACGACCTGAAAGGATAAGCGAGCTTCCTCTTCCCCCAATCTTTCTGCCCCAAAAGCTCCGCCTTTCCCTCCTTCAAGATTCGGCTGACTTTATCAGCAATCTTTTCGGTCCGATCCGATGGCAAATCAGGTTTTAAAATATAAACAGTTTCGTATTCCCTCATTTCTTCTCCTTTACGTTAAAATGATTCATGGCTGTCTGGAGGCCATTCTTCAAGAAAAGAGACAAGGCCTCTCCTCCTTTTTTCCAGACTTCCTTCACCTTCAACAGCTCCTCCTTTAAAAAAGGGGAAAGAACATAGTCGGCCCCCCGGCTGGTTTCGGCGGGGCGTCCAATCCCTATTCTCAATCTGGGAAACTGGGGAGTACTCAGTGCGTTGATGATCGACTCCACTCCATGATGCCCGCCGGAAGAACCACCGGCCGCAAATTTCATTCGTCCCAACGGAAGATCCAGATCATCATGGACGATCAACAAGGAATCAGGATGCACTTTGTAAAACCGGAGAGCTCCCACCACCGCTTCCCCGCTCACATTCATAAAGGTCTGGGGTTTGACCAACACAACCCTGGCCCCTTCCCATTCTCCCTTCGCCTCAAGAGCCGGATACCTCCCTTTTCGAAAAACCGCTCCGATCCGGTCGCCAAAAAAATCCAAAACTCCAAAACCAATGTTGTGACGGGTCTGTTCGTATTCGGCGCCGGGATTCCCTAAACCAATAATCAGCTTCACTTCTTGTCTTTAGCCTCTTTCTTTACTTCTTTTTTGGCTTCCTCTTTTCCTTCAGAAGCCGCCGCTTTTGCTCTTTCGTCAGTGCCCGACGGAACCCCTTCCCCTTCTTCCTTCCTGGCAGTCAAAACTTCCGGTTCTGCTATCACCCCTGGCGTTAATTCCTCCTCTTTGGGGGCGATGACTGCCGCAATCGTTACATCCGTTCCCCCCACCGCTTCCACCCCTTCCGGCAATTTGATTTCATGCAGGTGAAGATTCTGTCCGACTTTGAGTTGACTCACATCCGCCGTGATCGCCTGAGGAATGCCGGAAGGAAGACATAAAACCTCCAACTCACGCGTCACATGCTGGAGAATACCTCCCTCTTTAATTCCAACCGCTGTGCCAACAAGATGAACAGGAATAGAAACCCGGATTTTTTTGGACAAATCAACATGAACAAAATCGACATGAAGAAATTTTCGGCTGATGGGATGAGCCTGATAGTCGCGCAAGAGAACATTGTAGTCCCCTTTTTGATTCACCTTCAGTTTAATCAGGGCATTCATCCCCCCCTTGCCTGAAACCGCTTTTTCCAGCAGATGGGGATCAACAGACAACAGGATGTTATCCTCCCCCTTTCCATAATAAACCGCGGGAATTCTTTTCTCCCTCCGCAATCGGTGAGCTTCTCCTTTGCCGCTTTTGACTCTCAATTCTGCGTTTAATTCAATCTGTTGCATTTGTATTCCTTCCCGCTCGCTATGCTCGCGATGAAGGGGGCTTCCGAACTCAGGACTGGCAAAGCCAGATCCTTCCTCCACTAGCGTGCGAGCATGCCTCTATCACCAAATTACACAAACAATGACGAAACCGAATCCCCGCGCGCAATGCGGGCTATCGCCTCCCCCAGCATGGGGGCCACCGAAACCTGCTGGATCTTTTTGCACTGATAGGCCTCATCGCGCAAGGGGATTGTATTCGTGGTCACCACCTTTTCCAGCAACGATTTTTCAATCCGGGCCACCGCCGGTCCTGACAAAACCGGATGCGTCGTTAAAGCATAGACTTTTTTCGCCCCCTGCTTTAACAACGCTTCGGCGGCACTGCACAACGTTCCTGCCGTATCGACAATATCATCCACAATCACCGCGTTTTTCCCCTCCACATCCCCCACCACATGCATCACTTCAGAAACATTTGGCGAAGGCCTTCGCTTGTCGATCAAGGCAAGAGAACCCCCCAACCTTTTGGCATAAGCCCTTGCCCGTTCGGCCCCTCCGACATCCGGAGAAACCAAAACGAGATTTTCAAGGGGATTTGCCTTAAAATATTCCAGGAAAACAGTCAAGGCGTAGAGATGATCAAACGGAATATCAAAAAAGCCCTGAATCTGGCCCGCATGGAGATCGATAGAAACGACCCGGTTGGCGCCAGCGGCGGTGAGAAGGTCGGCCACCAACTTTGAAGTAATCGGCGTTCGAGGAGCCACTTTCCTGTCCTGACGCGCATAACCATAATAAGGAAGAACAGCCGTAATTGTCGCTGTGGAAGCTCGCTTCAGGGCATCGATCATGATCAACAGCTCCATCAGGTTTTCGTTGGCGGGACTGCATGTGGGCTGAACCACGTACGCATCCATCATCCGGACATTTTCATGGATTTCCACCCATACTTCTCCATCGGAAAACCGTTTGACATCCGCCTGACTCAACGGAAAACCAAGATAAGCCGCAATCTCCTCGGCCAGCGGCCGATTGGCGTTTCCTGAAAATAATCTGATATCCTTGAAACTTGACATGATAATATGGCTTCCCGCTTCGCCCCTGCGGGGTTTCGCGATGAAGGGAGTTTCCCTGCTCAGAACAGACAATTCTTCGACATGCTCAGGACCCCAATGCAACGTCGAGAGGAGCCTGATTCTTCGTCAGAAAGCGTCCACGATTGATGATATTGGGGCGCCAGGATTCGAACCTGGGATGCTGGAATCAAAATCCAGTGACTTACCGCTTGTCGACGCCCCAGCAGAAAATATTACGATTCTGAATTTTCCGTGACAAACACGCGCCACTTTCCTTCTCCCAGGCCGGTCAGTTTTTTCCCCACCTTCTCCGCTTTTTCCCTGTCGGCAAAAATTCCAAAAACGCTTGGCCCGCTTCCGGTCATCTGGGCCCCCAAAGCCCCATTTTTCAGCAGGAGCTCCTTGATTTCGTTGACAATGGGAAATTGTTTGCTGGTGACATACTCCAGGTCGTTATTTAAAAATTTCACAACCGATTTTTTGGTTGGAAATTCCCTGGGGAATTCTTCCAACAAATCCGGTTTGCTGCCGTTTGGTTCATACTTCTCGTAAATACCCTGAGTGGCCACATTGACATTCGGCGACACAATCACAAAAGGCATCCGGGGGAATCTTTTAACCTTGGTCAGATTTTCTCCGATGCCGGTCGCAATGGCGGGAGAGCCAAACAAAAAGAAAGGAATATCACTCCCAAAGCGAAGACCGATTTTGATCAGTTTTTCCCGCGACAACTGAATCTTCAACAAATGATTCAAACCGAGAATAACCGTCGCCGCATTGCTCGATCCCCCCCCCATTCCCGCGGCAGAAGGGATATTTTTTTTGATTTTGATTTCAATCCCCACATTCTTGTTTGAATAAGCCATGATCTCCTTGGTGGCTTTGTAAACAATATTATCTTCGCCGGAAGGGACATGGGGGTCATTTTCGCATTCCACCTTGATCCCCTTTTCCACCAGATTGATTTCAATGTCGTCAGAAAGAGAAATGGTGCTGTTTAACATCCTGACATCATGATAACCATCGGCTCTCTTTCCAAGCACATCCAGACGCAGGTTGATTTTACCAGGCGATTTGAGTTTTAAAGTCTGCATGGTTTTTCGGGTGCCTCCTCCATCCAGCACTCAAAAGCTTTTGAGTGCTGGATAAAATATTCTTTAGTCAAAACAAAAGGTTAAAAAATGTGCCGTGATCTATACATAAGATGAAACCCAAAAGTCAATAAGCGATTTTTATTAATTAGTTCCAAGGGGTTATGGGATTGAAGTTGATTTCTTCACCAAAGAGTATTAACAAAACGCTTCCTTATGCCCCTGCCAGCTCAAAAAAAACAGACCACCTACAACCTCCCCAAATTGAGTGAATTGGCCCAAACACGGGAAGGGTATACCCGAAGTTTTGATGGAACCAAAATCTGGTATCGTTCTGTCGGGAAAGGGATTCCGATCATCTGTTGCAATGGTCTAGGTTGTTCCACTTTTTATTTTCATTACCTGGAAAATTATTTTAAAAGATTTGCCCAGGTGACCACCTGGGATTATCGCGGCCATGGAAAATCGGACATGCCGGTTTTGAGAAAAAATCATTCGGTGCAGGGGCTGGTTCGGGATCTTAAGGCAGTCATGGATATCCTGAAAATAAAGAAGGGAATTCTGGTCGGCCACAGCATGGGGGTTCAGGTGCTTTTTGAATTCTACCGGCAATACCCCGATCGGGTCAAAGCGCTTATTTCCTGCTTTGGAACCTTTGGAAAACCGATGGACACTTTTTACAACACGCCGGTCTCCAAATATCTTTTCGAAGTGATCTATATTTTCAACCAGCTTTTTCCAAGGCTCTCCAATTTGATTGGAACCGTGATGGTCAAAAATCCCCTTTGGTATCAGATGGGAGGGGTTTTCAAGCTGATGAAACCCTATCTGGCTGACAAAAAAATCATGGAACAATACGTGGATCATATTGTGAAGGTCGATCCGATTTTTTTGTCCAACCTGACCCGGAGCCTTCAGGAACATACCACCGAATCATTTCTCCGAAACATCAAGGTTCCGACATTGATCCTGGGAGCCCAGGACGATACCTTCACTCCACTCTGGGTTTCGAAAAAAATGCACCACCTGATTCCCCGATCGGAGCTCTTTATCATCCAGAAAGGAAGCCACGTCGCCCTGGTGGAGCATCCTGAATTAATCAATCTTCGGATCGAAAAATTTATAAGCTCCCGGAAAGCCCCTGCAACCGTATTCTCAGATACTCATTGAAGTGTGGAATTGAGCCGGACTATCCAATGAACCACCAGCAATAAAACAACCAGCGGGGGATAGGTTGCAACAAACCACCGGGGCCAGCGGATCACGCGGGGGTGGCCTGTCAGATCAAAAAAACGCTCATACCCATAGGCCAGAAATAAAAGATAAATCAGGGGACCGGCCGCATTGTAACGGAACGAGTCGACCAGATTCAGCCGGGCCAACGACAAAAAACTGCGGGTCAATCCGCAACCGGGGCAATCCATATGCCAAAAATATTTGATGAAACAGAGAGGGATCGATTGAACATCCGAGGGGATCACCCACCAGCCGGCGGTCAGAATGGCAACGACCAGCAAAAATGGAACTGCTTTGTAAACACTCATTTTAAAACCGTTATGAGCACCCCAGTAAGGCACCCAAGGAGACCGACTGAGGCGTACTTAATGGTACGCCGCAAGGAGTGTCGACGAGGGTAACACAGCCAATGAGGGGCGCAATAGGTTTTGAAATAAGTTCACTTGTTCGCCTGATTTTCCGCCAACGGTCCGATGATCGGGAGATGATAATGTTCTCCATTGTAGGCCTTGATGAGACAGATCACCCACAAGACAAAGAAAACAGGCCAGACCAGCATGGCCAAAATGCTAAACAGACTCGCCAACAAAGAACTGATTGCCCCCAAAATGGCCCCCATCACGGAAACAATAATCTGTATCCCCAGAGCGGCAATCCCGAAAAAAATCGCCTGCCAGGCATGAAACCGGACCTCCTTGTTGTTCTTTTCCAGAACCAGAAAGACAATGCCGGTGATAAACGTGCAAACATAACACAACATCGAAGCAACGTTGGGGGCCAAACCGCTGGTTTGGTTGGAAGATCCTTGAGTCACCATGTTTTCTCCTTTCAATTAAATTATTCCTGATAAAACTGATCCAGAATATTTTTATACTTTTCCGAGGTAAACTTTCTTCTTACCTTCATGGTGGGGGTCAGCTCCCCGCTTTCAACCGAAAAATCGTTTTCCAGAATGGCAAATTTTTTGATCGTCTCATATTTGGCCAACTGTTTGTTCTTTTCTTCAATCCGGTTTTTGATGAAATGGTAGAGTTTGTCATTCTTGACCAGATCGGCATAATCTCGGTAATCAATCCGGTGGTCTTTTGCAAATCTTTCCACCTCCGGACGATCCAGCGTGATCAGGGCGGACAAAAATTTTCTTTTGTCGCCATGAACCATCACCTGGGAAATGAGAGGATCGGCTTTGATGAAATTTTCGATGTTTTGCGGAGCCACATTCTTCCCGCCCGCTGTCACAATAATATCCTTTTTGCGGTCGGTGATTTTCAAAAAACCATCCTCGTCAAACTGGCCGATATCCCCCGTATGAAACCACCCCTCCTGTGTCAACACCTGGGCGGTATCCTCCGGCCGTTTGTAATACCCCTTAAAGATCACCCCCCCTTTGGCCAAAATTTCTCCGTCAGAGGCGATTTTAATCGAAACACCGGGAAGCGTTTTTCCCACTACTCCAATCTTGTAATGTTTCAGATCGTTGCAGGTAATCGCTGCCGTTGTTTCAGTCAACCCATACCCCTCAAGAATAATAAATCCGGCCGAATGAAAAAAATCGGCAATTTCCTGCGAGAGAGGGGCGCCACCGGAAATAAAAACCATCAACCTCCCCCCCATTTTGGCATGGAGTTTTGAAAAAACGAGCTTATAGGCCGCCAGCCATTTGACTTGCAACAGGGGGGATAAAAACTGGTGCTTGCGGAGACGCTCGCTTCTTTCCCTTCCCACTTCCAAAGCCCATGAAAAAATTTTTTTCTTGAAGGGTGAAGCCCCTTCCAGTCCCTGCATCACACGGGTATGAACCTTTTCAAAAATGCGGGGGACCGAAGCCATCAGGTGGGGGCGAACCTCAGCAATGTTGTCCAATAGTTTGTCGATCGATTCCGCATAGGCCTGAATAAAACCATGTTTCATCTGCGCAAAGTGGACCGCCCGCGCAAAAATGTGGGCCAAGGGGAGAAAGAGAAGAGAGACATGGCGATCGGAAAAATTAAAAATCGACTCCGTCGCCTCCAGTTCAGCCAGAAAATTTCCGTGAGTCAAAACCGCCCCCTTGGGGGGACCGGTCGTTCCTGACGTGTAAACGTAAGAGGCGACATCTTCCGGAGTCAGCTCCTGGACCATTTTTTCAAAAATGGAAGATGATCCACCCGATCCCATCACCATGAGCTCGTCAAAGGTATAAACCCCCTCTTCCCTTTCTTTCCGTCCTAAATCATCAAAAACAATGATTTGTTTAAGTTGGGGTAAGGAGGAATGAATTTGCCTGATTTTTTTGAGTTGATTGACATTGTCCAAAAAAATAACTTTGACTTCGGCATTTTCCAAAATGTACCGCGCCGTATCAGGGGTGCTCGATTCGTAAATGGGAACAGTAATGGCGCCACACGAAAGAATGGCCAGGTCGGTGAGACTCCACTCATAGCGGGAATGAGAAAATAGGGAAACCTTGTCCCCCCGCTTGATCCCCAGTTTTTGCAGTGCCCCGGCCAGATTCACGACACAATCATACGCCTCCTTCCAGGAAAGGGTTTTCCACTTCCCCTCTTCCTTGAACTGAAAACAGGGGCGATTTCCTCTCAAGTCAACTGTTGTTTTAAAAATCTGGAGAAGATTCTGGGACGTTTTTTGAGTCATGCGGAGATTTAAGTATACTGGGGAAAAAGAATTGTCCAGAAAAAATACCGGTCTGGCTTCAATGAAAATTTATGGTGAGGCTTCAGTTTCACCTTGCCAAGAGAATTAACCCCCGAAGGGGGTTCAAGGAATGTAGCCGTGGGTGTCAACCCACGGAACAGGCACAAGCCGTTGTC